>JACPYI010000020.1 GCA_016196115.1 Candidatus Sungiibacteriota bacterium | reverse complement strand
GAGCCATATGCTCACGCAGTTCCATGAATTTCTGGGGGGTAAGCCCGGTTAAGCGTTGAAATACCTTTGGTTTTTGAAGAAGCTTGTGGAGATTGATCATGCACTCATCATAGCAGAAAGGGTAATCGTGCAGTAGGTCTCATATTCACCCCCTGTCCCTGAAACTTCTCAACAAGATCCGCATCACCTCCCGTATTTTCAAGTTGTTCTTCAAAGAACGCTCCGACAATTTCCACCTGAACGTTTTGAGGAAACTTTTCCAAGTTGTCTACAAAAAAATTCCGCACATCTTCTTCGGTGCCGCGATCAATCATATCTTTTAGTTGTGCGTATATGTTGTTTGTTTGTGTTGTCATTGAAGTAAAATATTAGATCAAGCGGCAAATCCATATCCCTTAAGCGCGGCTTCAAGCATTGTCCCGGTAAAAAGGGAACTCCATTTCCCGCTCGCTTTTTCCCGCTTCTTTTTAAGGTAGGTTTTCGCAAAATCGGCTTTTGTAATTTTAGGGTTTGTCTTTTGAGCTTCTCTCCAGTCATCATTGACCGCATCCTCATTGACCCCGGAAAAAATATGGCTGGCGTCGGCAAAACTGATAGACGCTTCTTCCTGGTTCTCTTTTTGTCCGTGAAGTTCGGTTACAAATGTTTTTCGGGCTTCCGGATGTTCGTCAATACTCATGTTTAACACTTTTCCAAGCTCCTGTAATCTCTCATCGAGTTCCTTGATCACGCCTTCCATTACGGTGCGCTGCTTTAAAAGAATCGATGTCCGGTCATATGACCGATGGCTGAACCAGTCAACCACTTTTCCAAATCCCGACATGCGCTCATGCACTAAATTCCGCAACGCTTCAACCCGCTGGCCGCTGTCTTGCATCTGGAAGATTTCTTTCATTTCTTGATCGTCCACGCCGTATTTTTTATAGATAGCTTCGACCTGCGCATCGCGTTTTTTAAAAAAGTCGCCCTCACGGAAATCTTTAACCTGCTTCAGTTGGCCCTGAATCTCTTTCAAGCGATCGGGGCTTTTTACCGCAATAGTTTCAATATGTTTCTCAATCAGCGCGCGAGTCCTTTCCACACCGATCCCGTTCACAAAGTTCTTCATGTGGTTTTCCTGACCACGGAGGCCCTGGAGTCCGGCCATTTCTTCAAGCTGTTTTCCCGTGAGCGTACCCAGAAGTTCTTTCGTAGAGTTGATCTTTTCGGCAAAGGCCTCTCGTTTTTGTTCAAGTTTCGCCTGATCTCCTTCATTAAGATTTTTCCTTACCAACCGATCTCTGAGATCTTTACTTTCATCATCGCCCTCAAGCATATGATAAAAAAGATCACTCCGGTGTTCGTCCGCGAGAATTGCGTCGAGTTGCAGGGTTGGGTCTTTAGCCCCTTCTTGCTCCCGCCGCTCTTCTTTTTGCATCTGTCGGTAGCTGTCAATTGCCATAAATTTAGAAGTTACCAGTAAACAATAGCCCATGATACCACACCCTTCAAAAAATTTCAAGCCCCCTCAAATTTCTTCTGCTCTCCCCAATTGTATCCCGCCTTCACATCCACCACAAGAGGAACGTCCAGATCGGCGACGCCCTCCATGATCAGCTTCATTTCCGGTATCAGCTTTGCCGCGCGGTCTTCGGCGATCTCGAAAACCAGTTCGTCGTGCACCTGCAGGAGCATGCGGACGTCTTGTCCGTGTTTCTTGGCGCGTATCCACTCGTGCATTTTTACCATGGCGAGCTTGATGATGTCACCGGTTGCGGTGCCCTGTATCGGGTGGTTGATCGCCATGCGCTCGGCCTCGCGCCGCACCTGAAAATTGGGGGAGAAAATTTCCGGAATGTACCGGCGTCTGCCAAACAGCGTTTCCACGTATCCGTGCTCGCGGGCGAATTCTTTGGTGTGTTCGATAAAGGCCGCGACACCGGCAAAATCACGGAAGTACTCGTCGATAAAGCGTTTTGCCTCAACGCGCGAGAAGCCGGTTGCCTGGGCAAATGCATTCTGCCCCATGCCGTAGAGCACGCCGAAGTTAAGGGTCTTGGCGGCGCGGCGCAATTGAGGCGTTACTTCTTCCAAAGACACATGATATACGACCGCCGCGGTCGTGCGATGGATGTCCGCGCCGCTTCGAAACGCTTCGATCATTTTCTCATCATGCGCCATGTGCGCCGCAACGCGAAGTTCGATCTGCGAGTAGTCGAACGAGACGAGCAGAAAATCCGTGTCCGCGACAAACGCTTTGCGCACCTCGCGACCGTATTCGGACAGGATGGGGATATTCTGCAGATTCGGATTGGACGACGAGAGCCGGCCGGTGGAGGCGCCGGTCTGGTTGAATGTCGTGTGCAATCTGTTGTCTCTCGGATCAACAAGCTCCGGAAGGGCGTCCACATAGGTGTTCTTGAGTTTTGCAAGCTCGCGGTAATCGAGCACTTTTTCCACGATCGGATGTTCGCTTTTCAATTTTTCGAGCTCGGACTCGCGGGTCGAGACGACGCCTCCTTTCGCGGTTTTGCGAAGCCCCGTGGTGCCGATGCCAAGCACACTAAACAAAACATGGGAAAGCTGCTGCGATGAGTTGATGTTGAACTCGCTTCCGGCAAGACCATGGATATCCGCGGTCAGTTTTTTCAGTTCGCGGTCAAGTTTTTTTCCGATCTGTCCCAGCAGCTTTTGGTCGAGCAGGATTCCGCGATCCTCCATGTCCGCAAGCACGGGCGCGAGCGGAAGTTCGATGTCGCGAAATATTTTTCCCGCATTCGTGGCCGCAAGCTTGGTTTTCAAAGACGCGGCCACTTCGAAAAAATGCCTCAGATCATCGGGCGAGGTCGCCCGCACCGGCCGGCCCAGTTCGCGGAACGCAACCGCATCCCACGAAAAATCCCGTGCGGACGAATCAACGAGATATACCGCGAGCAGGGTGTCGAATCCAGTTTCCCCGAGTTCGATGCCTCGGCTGTGCAAAAAACGGATGAGTGATTTCGCGTCATGGCAGACGAATTCGCCTTCCTGAAAAAATTTTTTGGCATCGCGGCTTTTCAGCGCGCCGTTATCGAGCAAAAACGATTCTGTATCTTTCTCAATCACGCATATGCGCTCCCCGATCAACAGAAGCCCTGCATGATCTCTTGACTTGCACTTTTTGAGATATGCGGTCAATTCTTTTGCACTTTTGACAGGCACCGCCTCGCTCGTATCTTGCCCAATTCCCACACCATCGAGTAGCGACGGCTGTGTTGCGGGAACTTTTTCTTTTTTGTGATGACTCTTTTTTGCCGCATCGTGGCCGCCGCTGTTTGAAAGCCGCTTGAGCAAACTTGTAAACCCGTACTTTCGGAAAATCTCCGCGGCGGCCGCTTCATGCGATCCGTCATGCCATATCACATCCTCTAGCCGCACCGTTATGGGTATGTGCCGGTCTATCCGCGCCAGTTCCCGCGAGAAGATGGCGTCTTTTTTGCCCTCGACTAGTTTTACCGCAATCGTCTCGGAAATGTCCGCCTTCCCTTTCTCAAGCGCCGCATAGATTTTATCAATGGAGCCGAATTTTTGCAGCAGATCCGTTGCAGTTTTTTCCCCGATCCCCTTCACGCCCTTGATGTTATCGGACGCGTCCCCTTTCAATCCTTTGAAGTCAATCAATTGTTCCGGTGAAAGTCCGTACCGCTGCCGCACCTCGTCTTCGCCGTACACCGCGATGTCGTTGACGCCCTGCTTCATCGTGTACACTTTCACGTTCGGGCGCACGAGCTGCAACGCGTCCGAATCCCCGGTAATGATGATCACCTCGCAATCCTTCTCGTCCGCAAGCTCGCGCGTCATGGTGCCGATGACGTCGTCGGCCTCGTACCCCTCTTTCTGGAACACCGGAATCCCGAACGCTTCCACCAGTTCATGCACTTTCGAAAACTGGCTTTTCAGTTCGTCCGGCGTGGGCGCCCTATGCGCCTTATACGCTTCATATTGCTCATGCCGAAACGTTTTCCCGGGCATATCAAAAGCCGCCGCCACATAATCCGGCCGCAACTCTTTTAAAATCCGCAGCAAAATGGACGCAAACCCGTACACCGCATTCACCGGCTCCCCGCTCCCCGAAGCAGTCAGCGGCGGCAATGCATGAAACGCCCGATGGATGATCGCATGCGAATCAATGAGCACGATTTTTTTCATCGGGATTAACGCGCTGCATTCAGCTTCGCTGATGCCCTATTGAGTTGGACCTGGAGAGCAGAGAGGACGCTTGCGAGTCCGGTGCCCGAAGAAGTCCCGAGGCCTACGGCGGGAGTGCTGGAACTTACGATCATGAATGTTCCATCGCTCTGATCACAGTTTGTGGTAGAGCGTTGGCACACTTTTATATAGTAAGAGCCGGGAGAAACTATTGTGCCGCTGGCGAGTACACCGACCGTCCAGCGATTAGGGACATCGCCTGCAGTAACCGCAGTCGTGTAATAGATGGGATATGCCTGAGGAAAACCGGCGACCACCAAGAAGACGTCGGCATCAAAATTTGCTACGGGCGAACGCCAACGGACATCGTACGGAGAACCAATCACCAGCGATTCCCCGCCGTTGGGAGCAAGGATTACGGGAGGGGAGGCCGGGGAAACAATACTGAACGGGCCGTCGCTGTTATCTGCCGGAGACCCTCCGGAGAGCCGTATGTAGTAGTTTCCCCCGGGCGCGAGGGAGGTGGGAATGTTCCAAACAAATTTACCGGGACTGGTAGGAATGCCCACTGCAATCACGCGCGTGAAATTGCAAAAGCCGCAGGAGGCGTTGGGAACTTCGCTATAGAGATAAATGTCAGTGACGCCGGTGCCGCCGCTCCAAAGAATATTCTGGGTAGAACCACCCGGCCACTTCTCCCCGCCGTTGGGAGAGATCACGGTCGTAGAGGGCTGAATAACTTGAGACATGATACTCGTAGTATTATTGTTCTCGTCAGATTCCTTGACTATGTTGTCTATATCAATCGTGGTTCTCACGGTATTGGAAGTAACCGGGCTGCTGTACGTTACATTCAATACAATCGAACACTGCGCACCCGACGCAAGCGTCATGCCGTTCACGCAATTATTGCCGGCAGCCGCACTTGATACTGCCGGTGATCCGCCAAGGTCTGTAGAGAAATTGATGTTGCTTGCGGTTGAGCCGCCCTTATTGGTGAAAACAACGGTCAGTGTTGCGGGCTTACCAACAATTGGAATTGAAGGATCGATGGTCATGCTCACTGGCGCGAGATCGGGTAAGGAAGGTTTGGGCTCAACAAAAATCAGCGAGTTGTTCGATTCATTGGTTTCCGCAACAAGATTTGCAGGATCAAGGATGAGCTCGACTTTTTTTGACTGGTCGTAATAGCCCTGCTCTTGCTGCTGGATGGTCCAGCCGAACGTCGAGCACTGCCCGTATTTCAGGTCTTCAGGCGTCCCACTCACGCCGACTTGCCGCTGATATTTATTGCCCCACACATCATAGACGGCGTAATCAAAGGGGAAGCCGGTGAGGCCCGGGTTAGTCTTTTTAAGATCATTGATGCTTTGTGAGCCGTCCACGCAGAAGGTTGCGTTGAAGCCATAGGGGTGGAAGGTTTCTTTGGTGATGCCGGTGCCGCGGAGGTCGGTGTTTGAGATCGAAGACCCCAATGTAAACTTGAAAAGTTTTTCGATTTGAGCCGCGCGCCCGTATTTTGACGCGCAGACCGCGGAATCATTGGCGCAATACAGAATCACATTCAGATCATAAGAAATACCGACATCGGAAGGAGCGGTCAGAACTACGTCCCAGTAGCCGGTACTCGCATTGTGTGCACCGTTTACGCCCGTGTATGTTTTGGTTCTTGCGGAATCGTAAATATAGGTTTGGATATTGAAGCCCTCTCCGGAAGTTGCCGGGGAACCGTCGGATTCAATTCCCTTAACCGTCAGTTTTATTTGCTGGCCTGGCACATAGGTGCTTTGTACGCCGGCAACATCCGCGATGGAAAACGTGCCTCCTGTTCCCGTTGTCACAATGCTGAACGGCGCATCACTTTTATCCTCCACGGTACCGCCGCTATTTTTGTAGCCGATCATATATATTTTAAACACACTGCTGCCGATGTCCGATTGCGAGATAGTCTGCGAAGGCGTCCACGTATAGAAATTTTTTCCAGCGGAAACGGCATAGCTCGGAGTGATCCATGCAAACCACTTATCGTTTTTATACAACGCAATTGATACTTTGCCGATGTCTGCAGTTACCTTCCACGTAACGGCATATGATTGAGATAAATCAATATTCTCTCCGCCATTGGGCGAAAGAATGGTCAGAGGAGCCGCAGATGGAAGTAATTGTACGTTATCACTTGCGCTGCCCTCAATAGGACTCTTGGACAAGCACTCAAGAGATATATATTGCGCGTATGCCTGGCTATTTTCGGTAAAATGCATTACTTGGCTTCCTATCGGACGCAAATTTGTCAATTGAGCGCCGCCTGAATCGGAAGCAGCATTATTGTAGATGGAGCACGAACTTGCCCTGGACTGCCACGAAACCACATAGTCCGCGCCTCCCGCAGGAATGGTAATCGGCCCGTCCGAACCATTCACTTTTATATCCGCACCCAGAGTTCCCGCCGGTACTAATGTGAAAGGGTTATCACTCCGGTCGGATTCTCCGGTGCGGTTGTTTACGATGCGGATGTAGTAGTCTCCGGGCGGAGGATAATTGCCGTAGGTATCAATCTCGCCGATCCAGTGGATGGATGCCTTGCCCGCTTCAATGATCTTGCCCACGGTCACGTACTGGCCATTCACCAAGCGCTCAAGGTATGCGGTTACGTCTTTTGCCGGATTGATGCCGGAGTTGGGATCATACGGAGTCCATGTGATCGTGTGGAGGCTGTTGATCTGCCACTGCTGTCCGCCATTGGGAGCGGTAAGAGTGAGGGATCTGGTGACTGCGGAACCAACAACAACGCTCGCGCTTGTTTTTGCGGAAAGACCTCCTTGGTCAGTCACCTCAAAAGTCGGTGTGAAGGTTCCGCCTTCCATGTAGGTATGAGTGAATGTTGATGTCTGGCTGGTATTCTGTGCAGAAGCCGTGGGTTGTGGGGAATGGAGCGGCCGGTTTTCGTCACCCCATGTGACACGATAGGAGAGAGAACCGTTTTCCGGATCACGTGCTTGTATAGTCCATGTTCCGCTCTCGCCTACCCGAAGCACTGTCGGAGCTTTGAGACCGAAAATCACGGGCGGGAGATTGTTTGAGGCCTGACCAACGGACACCACAAAGACGTGCATATTGGTTCCGCCCCTGCAGTCGGAAACCGTTGCCTTCACGGTATACGTGCCGGAATTAGACCAGGTATGGGACTGGACAAATGTCCAGTTAGCTCCTTGGCTCCGAAACATAGGAACCGGACACGCACTTTCAGCTACTGTACCGTCTCCCCAATCAACTGACCAGCTTAAATTATCGTTATCGGCATCAGTCGCGTGCCACGAGAAAGAAACTCCCTGGCCCGGCTGGATATTCGAAGGAACTGAAGGAAACTCATTTATTTGCGGAGCGTTGTTTATTGCCCCGGGGCCGCCGCCACTTCCTCCCCCGTTATCTCCGCCATTGCCAATTCCTGCCAGCAGGTCATTTGCCACTGCGCGTGTTGCGGGTCCGAAGTAGCCGGTGGGCTTGAGGTTGTGCGCTGACTGAAATTTCTTGACTGCTTTCTGGGTCAGGATGAAATAGTTGCCGCTGGATGAGCCCTTGAGGAATCCTTGGTCTATGAGGAACTCCTGGAGGTTGGAGACATCGGAGTCATTGCGGAGACCAAGATAGAGGTTGCGGTTAAAGGTGATGTTCTGGGGGGGTTGGTCGTCGGGTTGGTCGCCTACCGGGGGGAGCGGGGGCAGTGGCAGGGGCGGTAACTCTGACGGCAGAGGCACGTGATTCCCTTGCAGATTGGCAAGCTGTTGCCGGAGCGCTTGGATCTGTTTCAAAAGCGCCTGCATAGTGGCATCGTTTGTCTGTGCAGACGATGCCAAGGGGGTGAGGAGGAGCAGAGTTGCTATAAGAGAGATAAGTTTCGTACGCATAAAGAGATGAGTTTCCCGATGATCCAAAAGGGCGGGGGCCTTAAGGGATTATCGGGGGGTTAAGGGAATATATTCGTATCTAAGGTATGGAATTTTTAACCTCCTCACTATAATATCACACTATCCAAGGTAACGCAACCAGAAATGCCTCTATGGTCTGTCTGTTCGCTTTGTTGATTAAATTTGAGTGAGACGTTTTATTCTTTTTCCCATACTCCGCAAGTGTGATGATTTCCGCGCCTTCCAGATACGCAAGCCGTTTGTGGTAACTATTGGTGAGCGACTTGCCGACTATTTCCTCCATTATCTTAGTTGTCCCCTTTCCGTCAAACTCTCGAAACGCTTCATAGTACATTTTTCTGTCGATAAACTTAATATTTATCGGGACAAAACCTTCTCGCATCAGTAGATAGTTATTGATAACGCGGCCGATCCGGCCATTACCGTCAACAAATGGATGCGTATGTTCGAAAACCAGATGCAGGCGGGCAATGCGTTTGATAATGTTTTCAGAGTTTGCGGCATTGTACTCTGCCAACATGTTCTCAATTCTCCCAAGAACTTCTTGAGGAGCGGGCGCGATATGGTTCCCGACCCGCACATATTCGTTATCCACACGGAATCTTCCGGCGATATCATCGCGGATGTTTGAAATCAACATTTTATGAAGTGATAAGATCACCCCAAGAGTAAGTTCCTGTTCCTTGGCCCGTTTATCGATGTACAACACAACTCGTGCAAGGTTTTTTGTTTCAAAGATTTCCCGTTCACTGACAAAGCGATCCAAGTCAATTTGCAAAAGTATTTTCTCGGTTTCTTCAAGGGAAAGTGTGCTGTTTTCCATGGCATTTGAATTATATACTTGTTCAGCAACTTCGGCTTCGGCAATAATTTTAAGAAGCGCACCTTTGCCGATGGACGCGTGATAGTATCTTTCGCGAAGGGAGCTAATTTTGTGAAAAACGTTGAGTATTTTAGCCATATGCAAGCATTATACTCTTTATTCACGATTTTGTCAATATAACCGTGAAAAGTGTGTGCAAAAGAGCTATCTTTCACTGTTTTGGTCTATACACCCCACCTCGCGCATACGGCCTGTGGGAGAAGGCGACCGGCTGATTCTTCTTTCAGGGTCAGATCCCCTTGTTCTATTGTGCCTCCGTGTCCGACCAGGCGCTCCTCAAGGGCATAGCGCAAGCTCAAGGGGGTGATGCGGATGGCGTAGCAGGTGAGGTTGAGGAAGAGAAGGTCTTGGGAGAAGAGGTTTTGGCATTCGTCGAGGAGCATGGGAAGGTGTTGGTAAATCTTCCAGATCTCTGCTTTAGGGCCGCGGCCGAATTTGGGCGGGTCGATGATAAAGCCGTCGTACGCGGCTCCGCGACGCGCCTCGCGCCTCACGAACTTGAGGGCGTCGTCGACGATCCACCGGATGGGAAGATCTTCAAGTTTCGAAAGTTTCTGGTTCTCCCGGGCCCAGGCGATTATTTTCTTCGACGCATCCACGTGCGTGACTTCCGCGCCCGCGGCTAGCGCAACCAAGGAGGCAATGCCGGTGTGGCCGAAAAGATTGAGGACTTCCACGGGGCGACGTGCCGCGGTGATTTTCTCGTGAATCCACTCCCACTGCGATGCCTGCTCCGGAAATACGCCGACGTGGCGGAAGGGAGTCGGTTCGACAAAGAAGGAAATGCTCTTCTGTTGCATGCGCCAGCGGGGTTCGAGATTTTTTTTGAATTGCCATGTGCCGCCGCCTTCGTCTCCTCCGCTGCCGCGAAAAACTCCATCGGCGGCGTCCCACTTGGTTTTGGGCAATGCGCGTTTCCAAATGGCGCTGGACTCCGGACGCGCGAGTACATGCTTGCCGAAGCATTCGAGCTTCATCCCCTCTCCGCTGTCGAGAAGGGCATAGTCATTCCACTTTTCCGACGCGAGAAAAAAATTAACGTTTGGTTCCATACATGATTTCAATGGTTCGCTCGGTTGGTCTTTTACCGTGGCCGAGGTTGAGCGTGATGACGTCAGCCGGCAATATTTTTTTGATCCGGTTCGCCCACTCGATAAGCACGATCGTATCCGGGTCCGCGAGAATCTCGTCGAGACCGAGGTGCGGGAGCTCGTCCGGCCGCTCAATGCGGTAGCAATCAATATGTGCGAGGTGCTTAAATCTTGATCTGTTTTGCGCTATGTGTTTCATGCTGCGTGTTCTGTGATTCAACTGATAAATCTTCATGAGCACAAACGTGGGGCTGGTGATGCGCTCCGTGATACCGAGCGCACGGCAAAACCCCTGCACAAGCGTGGTCTTGCCGGCGCCAAGCTCGCCGTTGAGACAAATCACCAGCGCATGGTCGGTCTCAACTCTTGGCGCTTCGCCTGCAAGCAATGACGCCACTTTTTGCGTTTCTTTCGCGTTTTTGGTGGTGATAACCGCCATAGTGCTTACCATACGGCATTTATGAAAAAAGCTCCAGATTTTTTTCTGAAGCAGCATTTTTAACAACATGGTTTCTTTTCGTGATGGTGGTGATGGTGGTGATGGTGGTGATGATGTTTATTCTGATCAATAATCAGGGGAGAAAATTGATAGGTTGGAACTAAATAATAATCATAACTACTATACGGAGCAGGAGCAGCAGATCCATACCCTCCACAACGTCCCGCGCACTTATAGGTTGTGCTATAAATAGTGCATCCACTCATCAGCAACAGAATCACGCCCATGAACAATTTCCGCATTGCGGCCCCCTCTCTTTGGTTGGTAATAACAATTTCAAAAATCTATTTTTAGATAGTACATCTTTTTTTGTAATATGTCAAGCAGTCAAAAAATGTTATCCACACCCATGCTATTTGACGGCAGAGCCACGATGCGCTACGAATTGGGGCAATTATGAATCAGGAAGATCTGAAGAAAGCCGGTGAATTGATTGACCAGTCGTCTTCGTTCGGGATTTTGCTGCCGGAGACGCCTGATTTTGATACGCTTGCGGCCGCAGAAGCGCTCGCCTCCGTACTGTGGAGCAACCCAAAAGTGACCGGGCTGCTCTCGCCTGCCACGCTCCCGGCAGATATTGATAAGACCGTATTTACGAAACTGACAAGCCCTACGCCCTTGCTCAAAGAATTTATTATCTCGGTGGATACGTCGCAGGCGCCAATCTCGCAGCTCCGGTACGAGAAGCCCAACAACGATACGGTGAGCCGCGTTGATATTATTCTCACCCCCAAACTTGTGCCGCTGGGCAAAGAGCAGGTATCGTTTCGCGAAGGCACGATCCGGTGCGACTGTTTGATTGCGATCGGGATTCCGGATATTGAGCGCCTCTCAAACATCAGAGATTTTCCGCCGGATTTCTTTACCGAAAATAAGCTCATTAACATCGATACCGGAGACGCAAACACGCGCTACGGCGAGGCAAATGTGGTGGATACGGACAGGGCATCGCGGTGCGAACTGGTGTGGCAGCTGCTTGCCTGCCTGCCGGTAGGCACGGCTGCCAAGCCCTCGTCTCCCACCCTGACCGCGGATATAAGCACGCTGCTTTTGGCCGGTATTCTTTCGGCAACACACGGGCTGGGCGCGCCAACCCTGTCGGCAGACACATGTAGCGCCGTAGCCGAACTTTTGCGGTGTGGCGGCCGCCATGCTGACGCGCAACAATTGGTCCATATGCGCACCAAAACCCAGCCGCTCAATCTCCTGCAGCTTTTTGCCCGCGCATCGGTACGTTCAAAACATGATGAGGGTAAAGATATTCTGTGGTCGTTTCTTACCCTTGAGGACTTTGCCAAAACAAACCGTACCGCCGACGATGTTGCGGCCGCATTTGAATATATCTACACCACGCTTCCCAAAAGCACGGCCACCGCACTCCTCTGGCAAGACCCGTCGCGCTTTGACCGCGATGAATCGGGACACGGAGCAGACCCGCAATCCAGAGCGCCCATCCGTGTCGTGCTTGCCGGAAATCAGCACATGCTTGATGCGACCATACGTAGAGAAAATACCGAGCGGCTTGGGCCGGGAATTTTATTGCGCGCTTCATTTCGATCGTTCCGAGATGCCGAAGAATATGTATGCTCGTTGATTCGGCCAGCACTTTGATATAGTATAAGGAGGAGTATAAGACCCATACGACGCATGGCGCTATTCCAAGAAGAAAAGCAGCAGCATCGGCTTGAGCTCCTTCGCCGCAAGGAAGAAGAGGACAGCGTACGCATGCTGGCGGACCGCTATGATCTCTCCTATATTGACCTCTCTACCTTTCCGATCGATCTTGATGCGGTCGCGATCATTTCCGAAGACAGGGCGCGGCGCGCAGAACTTGTGATCTTCAATGCCACGGGCAAGCGCCTCAAGATCGCCCTACGCAACCCCAAAAAAGAAGAGACCCAGACCGCCCTCAATGCCCTGAAACGAGACCGCTATACCTATGATCTTTTTCTGGTATCAGCTCACGGTCTGGCGCACGGCATGGAGGCGTATCAGAAGACCTCGCAGCAGAACATACACGAGGTCGGCGCCATCAGGGTGTCAGAAGAAAAAATAGCGGCCCTGCAGGAGGAAATCCAGGATCTTGCCGGCATTAAAGACCACGTGGAAAAAACGTTTTACGGCCGCACGTCCGACGCGCTTGAGATCATCCTTGCCGGAGCCCTTGCGGTGGATGCCTCAGATCTGCACCTTGAACCGCAGACCGACAGTGCGCGCCTCCGTTTCCGGCTCGACGGCGTGCTGCACGACGTGGCCATGATCCCGACGCGCCTGTATGCGTTTCTGCTTTCGCGCATCAAACTGATCTCCGAGCTCAAGCTCAACGTACACGATAAAGCGCAGGACGGCAGATTCACCATACGCATTCCCGGGAAACCCGGCGAGACCGCCACGCGAACGCTCGAAGATCATGCCGACGAAATGAGCGACATCGAGGTGCGCGTATCCACGCTTCCCGGACCCAACGGCGAGAACGCGGTCATGCGCATCCTGGACCCAAAGTCCATCAGTGTAGGATTCGAAGATCTGGGCATGCAGCCCTGGATCATCAAGACCATGGCGGCGGAACTTGACCGGCCCAACGGCATGATCCTCAACACCGGTCCCACCGGATCAGGCAAGACCACCACGCTCTATACGTTTTTGAAAAAAATCCACACGCCCGAGGTCAAGATCATCACACTGGAGGATCCGATCGAATATCATCTCACCGGCATTGAACAAACGCAGATCGACGCGGAGAAGGGGTACGACTTCGCAAACGGTTTGCGCGCGATCGTGCGCCAGGACCCGGACGTGATCTTGGTCGGCGAGATCAGAGATGCGCCAACGGCCGAGACCGCGACCAACGCGGCGCAGACCGGCCACCTGGTTTTTTCGACCCTGCACACCAACAACGCCGCAGGCGCCATCCCCCGGCTGATCGCCCTTGGCGTGCGGCTCGACAGCATCGCGGCCGCGCTCAAAGTGACTATGGCGCAGCGCCTGGTCAGGATCCTGTGCACGAACTGCCGGGTTCCCGCGGCGCTGACTTCGGAACTTTCCGAACGCATTCAAAAAGAGATGGCCGGGTTCCCGGCCGGAGTTCCGATTCCCGGCCAGGAGATATGGAAGATTTTTTCTCCTTCACTCCAAGGATGCGCCGCGTGCAGCGGCATGAAATACAAAGGACGGATCGGCGTGTATGAGATTATTTTGAGCAACGAGGAAATACAGAATCTAATCCTGAAAGGAAATGCGTCCGAATTCGATCTGATCCGCGCCAGCCACAAGCAAGGACAGATCACCATGCAGCAGGATGGCCTTTTGAAAATACTTGCGGGCGTAACCGACTTTGCCGAACGAGACCGCATCGTCGGATAAACAAAAATCTTCCCGTATGAGGTCGTGGGCAATCACTCCGGCTTGGGAACACGGAGACCAGGATTTCCCCCAGAAACCCCCCAGCACATCCTGACAAGTCGGGACAACCAAAAAGCCCTGGTTCAAAAACCCCCCTAAGGCAGCAAAATTGGAAATTGAGCCTTATTTGCCCACGACCTCAGACGAGAAGATAATGAAGATGAGAAAGAGTACGTGAAGTAGCAAGAGAAAGCAAAAGAAGGGAACTGCCCTCCATGAGCCGTAGTATACCAAAATAATTTGCTTTTGTCAACCCAGCATGAACCCCTCTCCGACACCCAAAGCAACAGAGAAAGAATACCAAGAAGGTGGCATTGACGCAACGCTGCGTCCCAGGCATTGGGACGAGTACATCGGACAGCAGCACGTGAAGAAAAATCTGAAAATCCTCCTTGATGCGGCAAAAAAACGGAGCGAGACCGGCGAGCACATACTCTTGAGCGGCCCGGCCGGGCTTGGCAAGACCTCGCTCGCCCATCTGGTCGCGCGCGAGATGAACACCAATATCCGCGTCACGTCCGGCCCGGCAATCGAGCGGGTGGGCGATCTCGCGTCCATCCTCACCAATCTGCTGCCCAACGACATTCTGTTCATCGACGAGATCCATAGGATGAATAAATTGATCGAGGAGGTGCTGTACCCGGCCATGGAATCCCGCACGCTCGACATTATCGTGGGCAAAGGCCCGTCGGCGCGTACCATCCAGCTCGAACTTCCGCCGTTTATGCTCATTGCCGCAACCACCCGGCCTGGGCTGCTTTCGGGACCGCTGCGCTCGCGTTTTGGCGCGTCATTCCGGCTTGATTTTTATGAGGATGAAGATATCCAAAAAATTATCCGCCGTTCTGCGGCATTGCTGAACGTGGCGGCGGAACCGGCGGCGATCGGCCGCATCGCGGCAGCGGCGCGCTTTACTCCCCGCGTGGCAAATCGCCTGCTCAAGCGCGCGCGCGACTACGCAGACGTGCATCCTGACCGGACTGATTCAAATCGTGCCCAGAAATCCGAGACCGTGATCACGGATCGCATTGCGGCCGCGGCGCTGGGACTCATGGAGATCGACGACCAAGGGCTTGATCCCATGGACCGGAAGATCCTTGAGATTGTCATCACCAAATTCAACGGCGGCCCGGTCGGAATCCAGTCTATTGCGGCTGCCGCATCCGAAGACACGGATACGCTCGAAGAAGTATATGAGCCCTATCTCATGCAGCTTGGCTTGCTTGAGCGCACCGCCCGCGGCAGGGTTGCCACGGCGCGCGCGTACAGCCACCTAGGCATTGCAACGCCCCAGCAAAGGATATTGCTCGCGTAGCCATGATGTTACCTTTTCCCATTCCCATCTTCTATCTTGCCGCCGGAGCATTCGCGTTTTTCTCGCTGGTATACGTCGCTGTTGCCGCGGCCATCATCTACCATCTCCGCGCATTCAGCATCTCCGGCCGCATCGCCCCGCACATCGCCATAGTAAGTTTTACCATCGCATCAATCGCGCTCTGGCTGCTGGCGCTTTTCTTTTTATTTAGAATCCCCCGATGAGAAAAGATCTAAGTGAACATTGCAGATTATTAACCACAAGTACAAGAGTGGCATATGATGCAATAGGTAGTGTTTATTGTCCTATTTTGAAAGAAAAAATTGTATTTAATGCGCAGGGATTTCATCATCTTTTTTACGAGCCGGACGGCACCGCGCGCAATATTGGCGAAATAATATACAAGCTGACGCTCTTTCCTCTTGCCATCCCGGTAGTAAAAAACGCTACGTCTATTGCGGAAAAAAGAAGTGCTGAAGTGAGAAAAAGCAGAAAAAAGAGGGCTCCGTTGCAAAAAGCAAAGTACTATGCATTAGTTGCAAAAGTCGGGACAAAAAATCCTGTTGCGGTCCGGGTGATTCTTCGAAAAGTCGGGGGCGGCAATCTTATATTTTGGAGTATCATGAAAAATTAGAGTAACCAAAAAGCACCTCGTGAGAGATGCTGCTTAGTGTGCCCGGCTTCGGCTTAGGAATATTCCTTTGCCGAACAAGGCTTGCGCCCACGGACACGTCCATAGTATATACCCGTATATTAAAAAAGTCAATACGTGAAAGTAAAATTTACCTAGATAAATGCCCAGGTAAATCACTTTGTTTCTCGCAACCCGTGGGTTGCTTGAAACTGTCCTCCCCTCCGTGGTTTCTCATTGAGAAACCCTGGGACAGAACTATCTTCTGCGTACTCCCTTCTCAAAATCTTGTCAAGAGGGTATCCTGTGGATAACTTTTCAACCATTACCACCCCCGGCTGGACTTCATAGAGGTAGCGTATATACTTGCTTCATGATCCAACTTCATGAAAATGAACATATCATACTGCTCCTGCATAAGCATTGGTTTGTGATGGCGCGAACCGCAGTCGGTATCCTGCTGATGCTTCTGCTCGCGGCGGGCATCCTCGCGTTCCTGCCGCTCCTGACAAGCCAGTTTGACCCCGATTCTGTTTCCGCACTTGCCGGATTCGGGCTTGCCGTGTATCTTATGATTATCTGCCTCTTTACTTTTTTCTCGTGGATGGATTATTATCTTGATATGTGGATCGTGACCGAGAAGCGCGTCATCAATATCGACCAGCAGGGGCTGTTCAGCCGCGAAATTTCAGAGGTACCGATGGCAAGCATCCAGGATGTAACCATCCATGTGATTGGACTTATTGAGACCCTGCTTGGGTTTGGCACGGTACGCATCCAGACCGCAGGCGAGCGCGAGTTTACGATCGACGACATCCCGCATCTCAACGCGGTCAAAGACGCGATTCTTGAGTATGCACATCAGCAGTTCGATGCGACCGCACAGCAATCCGCAGTGAATAAAGAGCACGTGGAGAAAGTAAGCGATATTCCGGATGCATAATTTCTGTTCATGAGCGGACACTCAAAATGGAGCCAGATTCGGCATAAAAAAGCGATTACGGACGCGAAGAAAGGCAATCTTTTTTCCAAGATGGTGCGCGAGATCACGATCGCGGCGAAAACAGGCTCGTCCGCCATAGCGGGCAAACCCACGACGGCGGGAGATCCGAATCCGGATATGAATATCCAGCTCAAGGCCGCCATCGAACGCGCCAAAGCCGTGGGGCTGCCCAAAAATAATATCGACCGCGCGATCGCCAAAGCAGGCGGTCAGGGAGAGGGCGCGGATCTTTTTGAATTTCTCTATGAGGCGTCCGCCCCGGGCGGAGTCGCGATACTTATCGAAGGCATTACCGACAACAAGAACCGCACACTCAACGAGATCAAACATCTTTTGAGCAAACATGAAGCCCGACTCGCGGATCCGGGAAGCCTGCTGTGGGCATTTGAAAAAATATGGACTGCCAATTCCGGACATACCTACAAGCCCCGCTCTCCGCTTACCCCGCCGGAGATGCCGCTGTCGCTTAAAACGCTGCTCAACGCCATTTCCGAACACGACGACGTGCAGGAGGTGTATACGAATATCAATGACTAATTTCAAAGTTCAAATGTCAAAAAATTATTTTTGGGTTTTAGATTTTGGTCATTGATTTGTCATTTGGAATTTGTCATTTTGATTTTATGATAATTTTGGGTATTGATCCGGGCACGAGCTCGATCGGCTACAGCATTTTTGCAACCGATAACCCTCCCCGCTTGCTGCGCGCAGGGGTATTGCGCTTAGAACGCATAGCTCCGCGAGACCGTTTGTTCGTACTCCACACCAATATCAAGAAACTGATAAGCGAGTGGGAGCCGAAGACGCTTGCCATTGAGAAGTTATTTTTTGCCAAGAACGCCAAAACCGCGCTCGCGGTAAGCGAGAGCCGCGGCGCGCTGCTCTTGACAGCAGCGCTTGCAGGAATTACAGTCTTTGAGTATACTCCGCTGGAGATAAAAAAGACGGTCACCGGAGACGGCAAGGCGGACAAGGCGGCTATGGAGAAAATGCTGCGCCTGGTGCTTCCAGATGCGGCAAAGCTCAAGACCCAGGACGACATGTTTGACGCCATTGCCGTTGCGTACGCCTGCTATCTCAAAGAATTCAGGAATTCATATGCAAAATATCTGAACGCATAAAAGGTCGAGAAGGACACTTGCGTTAAATCAAACAAAGAAAGTTTTATGGACTACGATACACAAATAGCTATTCGCAACGAAGACGATATGGATGAGCCGGAAGAAGAGGCTGATGGCGACGAGGAGAAGCTCTTGAACGAGGATGATGACGAGACCGAAGAGGAAGAATTTTAAATTTCTTGCATGGTATAAAAACCCCGATTGATCGGGGTTTTTATTTTTCAAGAAAACACCAGCCGCGCAATTTTTCGCTTGCCCACGCGGAGAATTGTGTTGTTTCTTTTCTCAATCCTGGCGATATTTTCCCGAATCCGCTTGCCGTCCATCTCAACCCCGCCTTGTTTGAGCAGCCGCCGGGCGTCCCCTTTCGAACTGGCAAATCCGGTCTCGACCAATATCTCGATCACGTTGTCCGAGTGTACTTTTATTTCTTCAATTTTTTCCGGCAATTCTTTTTTTGAAAACACCGAGAGAAATTGCTGCCGCGCCTTGAGCGCGGCTGCCTCGCCGTGGTAGCGTTCCACGAGCGTCTCGGCGAAAATCAGCTTTGCGTCGCGCGGGTTCATGCCGCCTTTGAGTTCCGTTTCAATCCTCTTAATCTGTTCGGTCGGCATATCCGTGTACACTTCCAGATACGGAATGATGAGCGAATCAAGCAACCGCATTGCCTTGCCGAATTTATCCTGGGGTGTGTTATTCAGGCCGATATAGTTGTTGAGCGACTTGGACATTTTCGGTCCGCCGTCAAGACCGGGCAGTATCTCTAAGGTTACAATTACTTGCGGCCGCTGGCCGAACTTTTCCTGGAAAAATCTCCCGAAGTGCTCGTTGAACAACTGATCCGATCCGATGATGGTGATGTCGCTTTTGATCGCAACCGAGTCGTAACCCTGCAGAAGCGGATAGAGCAACTCGGTCATCGCGATCTCTTTTCCTTTTTTCATCCGCTTCTGAAACATGTCGCGCTCGATCAGCCGCGAGTGCGTGACCATGCTGCACAGATTCAGAAAATTCCATTCTTTCATCTTGCCGTGCCACTCGGCATTGCTGCGAAACTCAAAGCGCTTCGCGTCGGTGAGCAGAATAAGCCCGAGCTGTTTTTTCAATGCCGCAACATTGCACCGGATAACCTCGGGGGTCAGCACGGGACGCGTCGCGTCCTTGCCGGTCGGATCCCCGATGCGCGTGGTAAACTCGCCTAAAATAATCACGGCCTTGTGCCCCGCATCCTGCATGCCGCGTATCTTCCACAACGGCGCCGCATGCCCGATGTGCAGATCCGGCGACGTCGCATCAATCCCCAGCTTGATCCGCAGCTGTTTTTTTGACGCCAAAAGTTTTGCCAGTTCATCTTTAGTGATAATATCCTCTACCCCGCGGGTGAAGATGTCGGAATCTAGGATAGGTTTTTTTATGGTGGTGTGCATAGGTGTGTATTGACAAACTATATAATAAGCATATAATAGATATGCATTCGGGATTTTCCCGCGACCTCGCGCAAGCGAGGGTCATTGGATAAAGAGGCGCACATACGCCTCTTTTACCTTTTTGAGATCCTCGTCGTCAAGAGTGCCTATTTTTCTGTCAAGACGTTTGTAGCTAAAAACTCTTGCCTGACTCAACATCGCAGTCTCGCGTATGCCTTTATGCATGAAAGATACATACCATGTACCTTTGCATTCCTTGGTCGTAGTGGGCACACCGAGAAAACCAAAACGGCCAAATCTTTTAATGAGTACAACCGGACGAGTAAAATCTTTGCTTTTCCCGGCAACTTCTATCCCCACATTCTCGCCAATTGCGCACCACCAAAAATCCCCCTCCGTGGTCAGCGGCGGCTCATGCTCACGCTCATCAATTTTTTGTTTAACTCCGATCCATTCAAGAAACTTTTTCATGCCCGAATCATAGCATACATAAGCCGCCGCCATATATTGACTTTATTATCGGTTTATGGTACGGATATGGGTACATTTTGATCCTTGAAAAGGAGAAAAAGAGTATGGCGGAACCAACTCGACAAACGCAAATAAGGCAGGTGGGAACGCGAAGAGATGTTTCTGCGGTGTGCCAGATCGGTGGAGGCATGGGAAATCATACTATTAACATATCCGCATCTCACACCGCGACCGGAGACGCATTTCCGAATCGTAATATTCTGATTACCATAACAACGACAAGCGGCGTGGAGACCATAAGGGGAAGTACGGATAGCCGCGGTGAATATCAGCGCGTCGTTGAGTCACCAACGTCCCATAAGGTTGAGCTTGCTGTTGCCAGCATACCATTTGGACCCTATGAGCTTCCCGGCTCCATACAGCCGTCAACACCGGCGCGCAATCCAAAAAAGGAAGAGGAGAGTCGGTGGCTACCAGTGTCTATCTACCGAGCACTCAAGGGCGCCCACCAAGTCCTTCGCCGCAATCGCGGCAGAGCATAGGAGGATACCATGGAAATGCTACTACTTCTCGCGAGTTCATTCACATTTGGTTACGCGTTATACGAATTAGACGCGTGGCATAATTTCTTGCGCGTAGCTTATTTCTGCATCACACAATACTCATGGTGGACTGCTGGCGTTGTTATTGTTTTGGTGGCGCTGTCTTTTACGGAGACTGTAAACCGGCGCGCCTTTCACTGGTTTTACGGCATGTACGCAGACAACAATACCCGCCTGGGCACATGGTGGTTTATAGTTGCCCTGTGGTTGGTGGCGCTGGTGGTTTTTATCGTGCAAGCCACGCTTGCAATGAACGATGATTCATCGCCGTGGTTTTCCGGAGGAATAATTCTTGAGAGCATAGCCCTCTGGGCGATATTCACGGGTTTGGCTATGTTTGATGTTCCGGTCGCGTTCTCTGATGAGTTTAAGGGAAAGATTGAGGCGTGGCGCGCGCATCGCGCTCGTGTTGCCGCGGCAGGTCCTAATGCCGCAGTCGCGACACCCCAGGGCTTGTCAGACCGCATCGTCCGACAAACAGTATGGGTAAACGCAGCTATCGCGATTATTGCAGACCTCGTTCTTGAACGCTATTTTTGACAAAAACGAAAGGAGGGTCTCGTGAATAACAGGGATATGAAGGTTGACCTGGGTGTCATGTCGTTTATTACCCTGGTTACGTTCCTACTCTTCTGGAGCGGGTGGATAACGAAGAAGGGCGGCCTCGCCATTGTCGGCGGAATGATCGCGGCCGCAGGCATCGCATTTATCCTGTTTGCGATCCGCAGCGGGCTGGATGCCGAAAACAAAGCGGCAAGAAAATATCTCTTGCTGGGAGCAATGATCGCCATCACGATGTATTTCGTGCCAATTCTGCAGACATTCTGGGTTGACTTCGGCACGTTCTCTCCAAAAACAAAGGATGTTGTTGTCTACCGACTCAAAGAGAAAACTGAAGAGTTTCTCGTTGAAAACTTAGGCAAAGATAACCTTGTCGCGCAGGAACTCGTGCGCTGCAACGCTGTGATGCTCGCGGACCAGAAGCCTTTTCTAGAAGGGTCCAGGGGACTTGAGAAGTTACCAAAAAGGAGGGTGGATGAGAACATGTCACAAGACCTCTACGAGCGCTGGCACACATACAACATCGTCGAGATCCAGAAGGTGCATGAGCGCCGACGGCAGTGCGGAGAGCGGGCGCGCTTGCTCTCTCCGAGCGCGAAGAGTACTGGCGCGCCGAGTACTAATGGTGGTATCCCGCTGGCGGCAAAAATTCTCACGTTTGCCATTGGCGCCATACTGTTGATCGGATGGTCAACGAGTCGTATGTCCGCCTCAACATCGCTCGTTTATCTGGCTATTCTGGTCGGCGCATGGATTGTGTTTTGGGGAGGGTCTGGTTGGGCCGTAGGACTGAATCTTAACTGGTTGCCCACACCGGTTGCGCAATGGATCCGTGCCCATGCCACAGTCATTGTGACTGTGTTGCTCGGATACTTCGTCCTCATTCTGTTGTGGCAGACCAGGGTTGGAGAGTTTGTTGCCAAACCGCTGCTGGGAACAGCAGTTGCCGCGACAACAATACTTTTTGTCTATTGGATAGTTTTGGGCGGGGGCTGGAGATTTGCACTCTCTCTGCTCCCTAAAATGTAATCTTACAGGTTTACTGGAAAAGAGAAGGAGCGGGGACGTCAATTCAGTTTGACTATCCCCGTTTTTTAATGTATAATGGAGCGGTTATATCAATGAGTATTTTTTATCTATGCCAAGAGAAGGAGCGCCAGGGACAGTCATAACCCCAGAGACGAGAGAGACGCAACCAAGCATGCGCCGACGCATGGCAAATTTTTTCATTGGACCGGAAGCGGTCTTAAGCCGCGAAGTCAGACAAGGACGACTCACCGCAGAGGCGGCCGATCAGATACTCAAACAACAACTTAAGGAGCGACTCAAAAAAACAGTAGCCCCGATTGTTTTTAGCGGAAAAGTGGCAGGTGGAACCCTCCTTGCGGGGCCGGTGATTGGCGGACTTGGCGCGGGGTTGTTATACAAAACCGGCAAGGTGGGATGGGACATTGGCTCGACCGCGTACAAGTCAAAGAATTTTTTTGACGCGACAGCAAACGAGTTTAAACTTATGTGGTCAAAGATGGGAGTGGCCAAGAAAAAATAATGGAAGAGGAGCTTAAAAGCCTCATCGAACTCGACCTGCTCAAGCTGTTTGATATGGAGGGCGCGGCGGAGGAAGAGCGGGTTGCTTTTCTCCAGCGCTGCATGGACGATATTTTTGCGGCGGTGGTGAGCCGCATCAAGGAGGATTTGCCGGAGGATGCAAAGCAAGAGTTTAACGACACGTTCAAAGATGGCGTCCCAGAGGAACGGCGTATTGCGTTTTTGCAGAAATATGTACCGGATATCAATGAAATGATCATCAACGCCATCCTCGCGTTCAAGAAAAGCGCGCAGGGTGCGGTGGTGGCGATTGAGGCGTCGTCCGATGAATAAAAAGAATGTGATGCGATTTTGGCTTGACATCGGATTATCCCAGCGTATTATATGGGTATATGTTCTCTGATTCGCAACTCAAGCTTATTGCCGAAACACTTGCTAATGTCGGTCTCGCATTCTTTGCGGCAATGGTGATCCCTCCCTTTCTCAGCACAGAAATTGATGTTGCTGTGGCGCTCGCAGGATTCTTTCTTGCGGCTGCGACTTGGATTATCAGCTTATTTATCATTAAAAACATAACATCATGAACATTCTTGAAGGCATCAAATTCTTCTATCTCATGGGGGCGATACTCCTCTTAGCGGTTGCTATCGTGGTTTATCCCACGCTTCACAATCGTTCCCATCGATAATTTCGCCCCATCTGTGCGAGTTATCCCCATGAGAAAACCACCAAGAAAATGGATGGTGCTCCGCCGCATCGGCTTTTTTGTTTTGATCCTGTGTTTCGCTGGAACGGTCGCAACCGCCGTGAGTATTTTTGTGCTCGCGCGCAACCTGCCCAATCCGGAGCGGATTTCGGAGCGGGCCGTTGCCGAGTCAACAAAAATTTACGACCGGACCGGCAAGGTATTGCTCTACGACATTCACGGCGAGGAGAAGCGCACGGTGATCCCGTTTGACCAAATCCCGCCAAATATGGTGCGGGCCACGCTCGCGGCAGAGGATGCGCGTTTCTACCAGCACCCCGGTGTTGATGTGCGCGGCGTGGTGCGTGCCCTACTCGCAAATCTGCGCGGCGGCGCGGTGCAGGGCGGCTCCACCATTACCCAACAGCTGGTGAAAAAAGCTCTGCTTTCGGACGAGCGCACTATTTCCCGGAAGACCAAAGAAGCGATCCTGGCGATTCTGCTTGAGCGAAAATACTCGAAAGACGAGATTCTCGGTATGTATCTGAACCAGATCCCGTACGGATCAAACGCATACGGCATCTCGGCCGCGGCGCAGACGTTTTTCGCCAAACAGCCGTCCGAACTCACGCTCGCCCAAGCGGCAACGCTTGCGGCGCTTCCCAACGCGCCCACGCACTTTTCGCCGTACGGCTCGCATCTTGACGAGCTGGTCACGCGGCGAAACCGCATCCTCGACCGTATGGCAGAAGCCGGATTTACGACCAAAGAAGATGCCACAGCGGCGAAAAACATGGCAATCACTGTCATACCCCCCCATCAAGGATTACTGGCGCCTCACTTTGTCATGTATGTGCGCGAGCATCTGCAGGAAAAGTACGGAGAGAGAGCGGTTGAGCAGAGCGGATTCAAAGTGATCACCACGCTTGATGTAGACATGCAGAACGCAGCGGAAAAAATCGTCAAAGACGCGGCGGATCTCAATGAAAAGCAGGCTGGAGCGGCAAACGCGGCTGCGGTCATGCTCGACCCAAAGACCGGAGACATTCTTGCCATGGTGGGCTCCGCCGATTATTGGAGCAAACCAAAGCCTGACGGATGCAAGCCCGGAGTCAACTGCCGGTTTGATCCGGTGGTCAATATTGCCACGCGCTCGCGCCAGCCCGGATCTTCGTTCAAGCCCTTTGTGTACGCAACCGCGTTCAAAAAGGGTTTTACGCCCGAGACCGTTTTGTTTGATGTGTTCACGGAGTTTAACACCTACTGCAATGTGGACGGCACGCCAGGGCCTTCCGCAACATCGGAAACACACTGCTATCATCCCCAGGACTATGACGGCACGTTCCGCGGTCCCGTTGATCTTCGCCACGCTCTTGCACAGTCGCTTAATTTGCCGGCGGTGAAGCTGCTCTATCTTGCCGGGATCAAGGACTCGATCGCCACCGCGCAATCCATGGGTATCTCAACCCTGACTGACCCGGACCGCTACGGACTTTCCCTTGTGCTTGGCGGCGCCGAGGTGACGCTGCTCGACATGACCTCGGCCTATGGCGCATTCAGTCAAGACGGCGTGCTGCATCAAAAAAGCGCGATCCTCCGGATCGAAGACGCGAAGGGTCAGGTGCTCGAGGAGAAAAAAGATGCGGCAGCGCCGGTGGTAGACACGGAAATTAGCCGAACCATGAACGATGTGCTTTCCGACAACCAGGCGCGCGTGCCGGTATTCAGCCCCTCATCCTCGCTCTATTTCCCGGGCAAGCACATTGCGGCAAAAACCGGCACGACCCAGGATTATCGGGACGCATGGACCATCGGGTACACGCCCTCCATCGTGATTGGCGTATGGGTCGGCAACAGCGACAACACTGCTATGCGCCATTCGGCCGCGTCGGTCATGGTAGCCGCGCCGATATGGCACAAGCTCATGGCGCACGCGCTCGACAAAATGCCGCCGGAAGAGTTTATCGCGCCAGAGAAAAAAGGACCAGCCAAAGCCGTGTTTCGCGGCATGTACCGCGGGGGCCCGTTTGTAAAAATTGACTCGGTGTCAAAAAAACTCGCGACCGCGGACACGCCACCGGAGCTTGTGCAGGAGGTGGGGCTTGGCCCTGTGCAGTCCATTCTCGGACTCATGAATAAAGACGACCCGCTCGGGCCCGCGCCCACAAACTCAGATCATGATCCGCAATATGACCACTGGCAAAGCGGCATTAATCTTTGGACCGCCGGGCACGGCATTCCCGTCTCAAGCGCACCAAGCGAGACCGATGACGTGCACGTGCCGGAAAAACGTCCGCGCGTCTTGCTCATACTTTCCAATCCGGACCCAAACCAACTCAAAGACGTGCATGAGATCACCACATCCGTCACCGCAACCTTTCCGCTTCGCGAGGTGTCTTTATTCATCAACGACGAACTGATCGACTCAAAGACCGCGCCCATCGTTACCCAGCAACTCGCCTTTCCGCTCCATTCCCCGCTCACCCCGGGAACATATACCATAAAAATCACGGCCTACGACGCAATGGAGAATGCCACCACGCTTGAACAAAAAATCATGATACCCTGATCGGCATGATGACATAGAGGAGGGCGTTGTCGGTGCGGTCGTGCATGAGGGCAGGGGCGGTTTCGTCGTTCATGCCAAAAAATATTTCTTCGCCATGGAGCATGGTAAGGCCGTCCATGAGATAGCGATAATTAAAACTTACGCGCGCCTCTTTGCCGGAGAGCGCGATGGGGAGGCGCGTGTGATACTCTCCGATTTCCTGGTTTGACGAGGAAATCTCGCACTCGCTCTTCGTAAATGAAAACGTCACGTCCTGCAGCTTGGACGCAAAAATACTTGACGAACGCACTGCCTGCAATAATTCGGCACGTTTCAGAAAACAGGTAGTGCCAAACTGATTGGGAATAATGGCGCCATACTCGGGAAAGTTGCCTTCGATGAGACGCGAAATAATCCGCATGCCTTCGCGTTCAATCAAGACCTGATTATCTCCCAAGTTGATCGAAATCTGCTCTTCGCCGTCCTGCCCGGGCAGGTCAAGAATGCGCGAGAGTTCACTTGCCATGCGCTGTGGGAGAATGAATGAAAATTGCTTCGGTTCTCCGGTTCTCGCAAGCGGTATGGTCTTCTCGGCAAGTCGAAACGTATCAGTTGCGGCAAGGTGGAGCGTCCGCAAACCAACTTTGCAGTTGATGCCTGCAAGCTCCGGTTTGAATTCCGAGAGTGAGACCGCGGGCAGCACACTCGCAAGTCCGTTGTGCAATTCCAAACTGTTGATCTCGAACGAGGCGCTTTTTTGCATGGTTGGCATGAGCGGAAAGTCCTGCGCCGGCATGCCGTTGAGACGGGCATCGCGCGTATCGCTCTTCATAATAACATTGCCTCCCTTCTCCTCTAGTTGTATCTTGTCGTCCCCTCGTGAAGATCCTGCAAAGCCGGACATGGACTGCACCAGCGCTGACGCAATCTTTGCCGGGATACTTACTTTTCCCCCCTTATCACCACTGCCGGACACGGTTAATTGCACCGCATATTCCAGGTTGGTTGCCGTAACAGTAAGCGTATTCTCGCGTACCTCAAGAAGCATATTGCCCAAAATCGGCAAGGTGAGATTCTTGCCGGTAAAGCGTTCCGCAATCGAGAATGCTCGCTCTAAATTTTCTCTTGTGCATATAAACTTCATGCGATCAGCACACATAACAATAATAATCCATAGATATCTTGGTTCATTACATTATTATTGTTATTATTAGTATGGCATAACATGGGGAGATCTAAAAAATATTTTATAGATAGAGGATTATCGTCCATATAACTCCATTGAAACCCGGTGCACATGCTGGAGAACGTACAGGATATGATGTGGATAACATACGATGTTTTTCACGCCTCATGAAAAATGGTCTCGCGTATCCGACGGATTTCCTCATGCAGTTCAGGGTTTATTAAGATTTCTTTCCCAACTTTTTCACAGGAGTGGATCGCGGTGGTGTGGTCGCGGCCGCCGAATTTTTCGCCTATGGACGGAAAAGAACTTTTCATTTCTTCCCGCATGAGGTACATGGCAATCTGACGCGGCTTCACGACGTCTTGTTTGCGCGAGCGGTGCAGGAGTTCGGTCTCGCTCATATCATAAAACTCGGCTACGGCCTTAATGATTTTTTTTGCCGACACAAACTTTTTCGGAGCGGCAGCATGGCTTACAATGATTTTTCGCGCCACCTCCACGCTCATGGGAGCGCTTGAGAGTTTTGACGCAACCACGATCCGGTTGAGCGCGCCTTCAAGCTCGCGGATATTCTTGGTGACTTTTTCCGCGATAAGGCGCAACACCTCTTCGGGTACCGTGACCTGCTTGGCGTTGGTCTTGATCTTGAGAATGAGCAGGCGCGTTTCGAGGTCTGGCAGGCCTACGTCCGCGATCATGCCGCCCTCGAAACGCGAACGCAGTCGCTGCTCAAGCGTTGCAATGGCGTGCGGGGGGCGATCTGAGGAGATAATAATTTGTCTGTTGCGCTCGTACAGCGCGTTAAAGGTATGAAAAAATTCCTCCTGCATTTTTTCAGTGCGGGCGATGGACTGAATATCGTCCAGAATCAGCAGATCGCTTTCGCGGTATTTTTGTTTGAGTTGCTGCATACTTTGGTTTTTCAACGCGTCAACAATTTCGCCCATGTATTTTTCTGCCGGAATGTAGCGGATCTTATAGACAATATTTTTGTTCAGCAGTTCGTTGCCGATCGCCTGGATCAGATGGGTTTTGCCAAGTCCGGTATCGCCGTAGATGAACAGGGGATTATAGCTCGTACCGGGATTCTTGATTACGGATTGTGCTGCGGCGTGCGCGAGCTCATTGAATGATCCGACCACAAACGTGTCAAATGTGTATCGCGGATTCAGATTGGTCAGGGGATCCACGGTCAAATCTTTCATGGAGCCGGACTCATCCCCGGCGTCAAGCGTGATCGGGGTTCGCCTGCGCCGCGTGAGTTCGGAGCTCGCGAGCGCCAGGGGTCGCATACCCTCGGGCCTGCCGATGACATATTGAATATCCTTAATGTCCGCGGCAATGGTCCGCAGCGCGTGCAGGATTGTTTTATGGAATTTGTTCTGCAGCCACTCTTTGACGAACGCATTGGGAACGCACACGGTGGCAACGCCCTCGTCAACATGCGTGATGCCGGTTTCCTGGAACCACGTCAAGAAGCTTGGCCGTGAAATATCCAACTCGATCTTCGAGAGTACATTTTGCCAAAGTTCCTGTTTTTCCATTTGGGGAGGTGACAAATTATGAGAAATTGGGTATACTATACATGTATACGTAAGTGTACCAAAAGTTTTCCACAAGGGTCAACGTACAACATGTGTGGAAATCATGTGTATGATATGTCGATAACATACCAACCATCCAAACGGAAACGGAAACGGGCGCACGGATTCCGCAGCCGCACTCAGACCACGTCGGGACGGAGGGTCCTGGCTCGGCGCCGGACAAAAGGAAGAAAACGCTTGTCCGTATAATATGCAGCGCACGCAACGCCTGGCGGCCGCCAACGATTTCCAGCTGCTTTTTTCGCGGGGAAGGCGTTTTGAGTCCGCGCTCTTTCGCCTTGTCTGGCGGAAAAACGATCTTCCCTGCTCCCGTTTTGTCTTTGTTGCGTCCAAAGCGGTTTCCAAGCGGGCCGTGATCCGCAACCGGCTTCGCAGGCGAGTACGGGAGTGGTATGGGAAGCAAGGTGAACTTTTCCCCGCGCCTGTTGATCTGGCGCTCATCTTTAAAAAAGATGCGGCAAGAGCAACGCGCGCGTCCTTCTATGAAGAACTTAGGCGATCCACCGCAATCCTGCTCCGTCGCGACTTACCTGTGCATCCTCATCGTGCGCGCCTATCAGATGACGCTCTCGCTTGAGCATGGGATTGCGGGCTATGTGCTTGGATACCGCGTCTGCAGATTTTTTCCCACCTGTTCAGCATATGCGATTGCAGCACTCCGTCAATATGGACTTTTCGCGGGTCTCATGGTATCACTGAGACGCATTCTTCGCTGCCACCCATGGCACGCGGGCGGATATGATCCCCTATGAATATTTTTTCACTCATCTATACTGATTTTTTTTGGCGGCCGCTCTTTAACGGTCTGGTGTTTTTGTACAACGCGCTGCCCGTGCACGACCTGGGGCTTGCCATTATCATACTCACGATCGTGATCCGACTGTTGTTGGCGCCGCTTTTCTGGAAAGCACAGCAATCGCAGAAAAACATGGCAGCCATGCAGCCCGAGTTGAAAAAAATCCAGGCCGATCTTAAACACGATCGCGAGAAACAGGGCAGGGCCATAGTTGAGCTGTATGCCAAGCACCACATGAGTCCGCTCTCGCCCGTTTCCGGCTGTCTGGTTATGCTCATCCAGCTACCCATTCTCTTTGCGCTCTTTGGGGTGTTTCGCGCCATCCTTGATCCCTCGCAACTCTCCTATCTTTATGCGTTTGTCGCAAAGCCCGCCACGCTCAATCCGGTGAGTTTTGGCATTTTGAATCTGGCGCATCGCAGCATTCCTTTGGGCGTGCTTGCGGCAATCTCCCAATACTTTCAGATTACCATGACCATGCCTTCCCCGGCGTCCGTCGGGGCAGACGAATCCGAATTTGCCCGCGCCATGCGGACACAAGCGCCATTTCTTTTTCCCGCCGTTATTTTTATCGCCGCACTATCCTCTCCGGCCGCACTCGGGCTCTACTGGACAGTTCTGAACGTTTTTGGTATCCTGCAGGAACTTCTGGTCAAGAAATTATGGAAACGGAACGCATCATAGAAGAAATTAAGACGCTGCTGACCGTCATGGGGTTTGGGGATGAGGTGCAGGAGGTGTCGCTGCATCAGGGCGCTGCCACGCGCATCAGCGTATGGTTGCGGGAACCGGCGTCTCGCGAACGCGAACCGGCGCCGATGGAATCCAGGGAGGGCTGGGCGTCCGCGACCAGTGCCCTGATCGGGGAACGCGGCAATACTCTGGGTGCCATCGAACATATCGTAAAAAAGATCATACGCAAAAAATATAACGAAGAGCAGAAGTTCACCCTTGACATCAACAACTATCGGATGTGCCGCCTTGACGATCTCAAGCAAGACGTGAAAGTCGCGGCCAAAGAAGTCCGCCTCTACGCCAAACCCGTGCCCCTGCGTCCCATGTCGTCATTCGAGCGGCGGATCGTGCACCTCCTGCTCGCCGAATACCCCGACATCGCCACCGAATCCATCGGCCGCGAACCCGCCCGCATGGTCGTAATCAAACCGTATCCGTAAAACCGCCCGGGGGCGGTTTTTGGTTTACTCCTTTAATTTATATCTCCACAACGTGCCGTCGGTTCGGTTGACGAAGAAGAGAATGGATTTGTCTTTGGTTGTAAAGAGATTGGATATGGAGAGGGTTCCCTCGTCAAGGATCGGGGAGATGTCTCCGGTCACGGGGTTGATTTCCACGATCCGGTCGGATAAGGCAAGTTCGCCGGCCAGATAGTCGTCGGGCCAGGTGGTATCTGGGGAAGGCGCGATACGCGGGACTGCGCAATAGATGTCTTTGCCGTCAGCCGACCATGCGCATTTGTCCGGAAGCGTTACCAATGGGAGTCGCTGCAATTCCTTGCCGGTGGGGTCGAGGAGAGCAAGCCGGAGGTCGTTGCCGGTTCGGTTGGTGAACGAGGCAAGAATTTTTGACCCGTCCGGCGACCAGCGTGCAGTCAGGCCGAAACGGGGTCCGAGCACCTGGGTGAGCGAGCCGGACACGCGGCTGTATACAAAGACGAATCCTTCTGCGCGACCGGACGGGGCCGTGGTGAAAGAGATTTTGTCGGGCGTAATCCACGCGATCGAGGCGTCGCGCAACTGATTGGAAAGGACCGTGCGAGGATTTTTTCCTGCAGCATCCGCGATGATCAGATTGGTAATGCCGTCTCTGGTGATCAGATATGCAAGCGACTTCCGGTCCGGCGACCAGGTCGGAGAGCGGATATCCGGCGGAAGCACCGCAACCGAAGACGTGCCGATGTGCAGAAAACTTTTAACCGTGTCCCGGTCAAGATACTGAACCGCGGAACGGTCTCCGGCTGGCGCCCATATCGCGTCCAGCAGTCCAACCACGGTGATGGGCGAGAGCTTCTCGGTATTTTTCGCGTCAAAATCCACCGCGTACAGCCCCCCACCCTCTTTTTTGTAGAAAAGCGCGCGAGTCTCGTCTTTGTTGAGCGAAGGCCCGATGACCGAATAATCCGTGAGTCGCAGTAATTTCTGCGCTTCCGGCGGAAGCGTTGCAATGGGCGGCGTTGAAGTACCGGCGCTGCCTGGTGCTGGCGGAGTCGGGGTCTGGTCTTGCGGAAAACCGGGAACGCTGCCCGTAATGGGCAGCTGGCCGGTTGGCGCGGCGGGCGTACCGCCGCCGATGAACATCCTCCAGACAACATACGCCCCGATGAGCAAGGACACGCCGCCCAACGAAACGTAGATCACACTTTTTTTTCGATCCAAATCGTTCATACTGGTTTATTTACAAAAATCATCGGAGGATTTGGCGCAACTTCCAGTCTCGCCGCTTCGCGCAGGCCGGCAGCCTATCTTCTGGCCGGGGAACGGATTCACCAAGCACTGGTCTCCTGCGGAAATAGAGAGTCCGGGCCTGCTTGCGTCCGCGCAATCACCGCTTGATTTGCATGCGCCTCCATGGGGAACGCGGCATTCCGGATCCGTGGTCTGCAGGCATCTGCCGGTCTCGCCCCCGCTTATCCCGAAGCATTGGTTGTTTTCAACCGTCAGACAATCGTCGCCCTGCTCCCGGCATTCGTATCCGGCCGTGCATGTTCCTCCGTGGGCGACCGTGCCCTGTTCTGATCCGGGAACGGTATTTGTGTGTGTGCCCGACGCTCCCCCATCCGTCCTCTGTTGCGCAGGAATCGCATCAAGGTTGATGTTGAGGCGGCTTACCAGATCAGGATTGATCGTGTAGAGAACAAGGTATGCGGTGAGGGCAAGCACCAAACCGTACACGGCGTTTTTCATTCGTTTTTTTGCCTCGCCCGGGTCTTTGTCTCCGGCAAGCATATACTCAATGCCGCCCCAGACAAACATGACGAGCGCCGAGATGCCGACCAACCCCAGGAGAAAATAATAAATGTTTGCCAGCAAGTCGCCCAGATTCGCGGACTGGCCCAAAAATTCCAACCCCTTGATGCCTTGCGCGAATCCGCCGGTTGCGGCAAAACGCGGATCAGCGTTTTGTTGTATGGTACTCTTATATCCTTTCGGCACAACAATCTTCACGCAATACCCGCCGCGACCGCTGTAACATGGCTGCTGGCCAAGATTTTGCGCGTAGACAAAAGAAGAACATACCACACCAAAGAAAACAATCAGTGATAGAAAAAGTTTATGTTTTATGTTGTGCGCAATCATTTAAAAAACATTAACACCGATGAAATCGCCCGCGCCACCAGATTATTCGGTTGGGGCTGGCTCACCCCTGCGGAAACGGAAAGGTTATTCAAATTCGGATCGCCTGCCTCGACCGTGGTGATAAAAGGATTTTGCGGATTGCCGCTTGGGGACAGCCCGCCAATGGTCCACTCAAACCGCAAGTCATTTTTGGAACGCGCGGGAAAGAAAAACGGTTCGGCCTGGAGGTCAATGGTTTCATGTCTGAACGCAGGAAGGATGGATGCCGCAGCGCGCGGGTCTATGCCGCCCAATGGAGTAAGACGATACACCACCGCGCGTGGCAAGGTTGTGGTGATGAAAATACTTGCCTCTTTGCGGATCCGGTGGCCCATGTCTTCGATGGTCACGCGCACTTGCTCGTCAACATCGGTCTGGTCCGGCATCTGCACGGAAAACGATTGCTTGCCTACTCCGACGAGCAGCCGGTCCCGATTTTCATATCCCCATGTGTACACCAGATTTTCCGGTTTGAGCTCTGCTCCGTTAACTACGACATGCGGTGTTGCGGTGACGATCACCACGGAGTTCGGACTGGGCAGCGCCTTGCCGCGGTACCACGCCGGAGTATAGGTCTCGGCGTACCACGAAAGCGCGACGGTCGAGGGATACACGGTGATGGAAGATTGCGCCGGCTGTCCGCTGGCGCCCGTGATTACTACGTCCACCAGTATTGGCGTGCCGACCGCACCCGCGATCAGCTGGATCGAGTCATGACCATACCCGGAAAGTTTCGGCTTGCGTGTCCCGTCAACGCTCCAGTTAAAAAAAGTTGTGGCGGTGTCAAGAGTCGGGGTTGCGGCATGGATCGTAACGCTCTGCCCGGGCGACGGAGACGGGGGTTGTGCATCGAGCGAGAGCGCCAAGGGGAGAGAGATGCTTTGCGCGAAAACAAGGGTAGCGGAAAATGCGCCCCCGAGCAATACTAGTATGATAAAGTAAAAATGCCGCATAGGCACAGTATAACACATTTTGTGTCATCCTGAATCCCGACGTGTCGGGATGAAGGATCTCTTGACCTACAGATTCTTCTCCGCCAACTGGTGGATCAGAATGACGCGCGGTCCATCTATGGCGTTTTTGTTTCCTGCTCCTGCTCAAAATCCTCCTTTGCCTGTCTGATCAGCGCGAGCTGCGACGGGTCTGACGTGATCAGCTGGTCTTCGGTGTAGGAGGCGATCACCTTTATGGCAACATGCTTGAGCCCGGCAAAAAAGATTCCCTCGCCCCGCCCCGATTCAAGCAGTAGAAATTTCTCCTCTTCAGTCAGGTTAAATGTCTTGGTCACGAGATCAATCGTTGCCGGCGATTGTTTGAGAATAATCTGGAGCGATGAGTTGGTAATGATTGGCTTGCCGTACGTGGAGTTGAGGAAGTCGCCCACGTCCTGCGTGATGGTGGACAGTCCCAAAAAATATTTGCGGCACCGTTTGGCGATCCCGAAGAGAAACGACGCGCCGTCTTCGGTTTTCATGAGCCACCACGCTTCGTCCACGACCAGAATTCGTTTTTTGAGGACAGTGCGCACGAGATTCCAGATATAACGGAGAATAATGAACATGCCGACCGGACGCAGCTCATCCTCCATGTCGCGCACGGAAAACACGACGAGGCGATTCTTCACCTCGATATTGGTGCGCTGGTTGAGGAAGCCGGACCATGTGCCGGTGGTGAATTTTTTCAGGCGCGTGGCAAGATCTTCTCCTCCGGCTGTGCTTGCGAGCACCAGCTCCAGGTCCGAGAGCGTGGGCGGATCCGCTTTGGAAAAATCCGATTCGGGCGTGATGTCGCGCGATGCATACGTCTCGGTAATTGCCGCGTCGAGGATCGCGTCCTCCTGGGGTGTAAGCCCGCCAAGCATGATGCGGAAAAGCCCCACCAGGTTTACGACGTTGGATCGAAGCACATCCGCCGGGGACTCGTCCTCGCGCGCAATGGGCAGATCAAACGGGTTAATATGATTTTTTGAGGTGAGCGAGATTGAAATATATGATCCACCCACGGCCTCGGCCACATACTCGTATTCGCGCTCCGGATCAATGATAATGACGTCTATCCCCCACATGAGCGAGCGCAGGATTTCAAGCTTGGTGAGATAGCTCTTTCCCCCGCCCGAGGTGCCGAAGACGACAATATTCGCATTGGGCAGGGAAAAGCGATCAAAGAGCACCAAGCTGTTGTTGTGCCGGTTCACGCCAAAGAGCACGCCTTTGTTTGACGTAAGATCAAACGAGACAAACGGAATAGTTGATGAAATGGGAGAGGAGTTGAGATATGTGTTTACTTCCAGATCATCAACGTTGAGCGGTAGAGCTGATTTAAAACCCTCGGCCTGTTGAAAGAGCGCGGGCTTAATGTAGACCAAGCGCGCCTCAAGCACTGACTTGATCTCGGTCTCGGTTTTGTTTAACTCATCCTCGCTGAATCCGTAAATGGTAATGTAGAGCCCGAAGTTGAAAAGCCGCTCCTGCGCCTGCTGCAGTTTGTCGCGCAGATCTTCAAGGTCACGGTAGCCGGTGTCCAAAATCGGGTCGCGCACCAGGTCCTTTTGTTCCCGCTCCGCAATCTGCGACTGCACCTGTGCTACCTTGCGCCGCAAAGTTCGCAAAATCTGTGCCGTGTCAACAGGGTGTACGTACATGGCAATGTCGAACACGCGGTCAAGGTTGATGATGGGACTGAACCAGTTGGTGTGGAGATACCGAGGGTACGAGAACACGAACATGGTGCGCGCAAATTTTGCGCCCAGGCGCACCGACGACGGGTTGATCTGCAGCGCGGACGGGCTTAACACGTCGCGCAGCGCCAGTTCCCCGCTGCGGTAAATCTCCTGCGGGAACACCGCAAGAATGTCATCCGGTTTTTCGGTTTTGGTGGTAAGAAGCGCCATGCGATTATGATGAGGTGAGTTCCTGCGGCGTGGTTACTTTTTCAAACTCGGTCGGGTTGTACAACCCGTAAAACAATTCGATCAGTTCTTCGGTGTTCAACGGGGCCGATCTGATACCCAGACGCTGGAGTCCGTTCATGACGGTATCAACACGCTGCCACAGCTGATTTTTCTGTTCGTCGAATGTTCCGGTCGCGGCGCTTTGTCCACCTCCTCCGAATTTCAAGGAGGCCGCCAGATCGTGAAAGAACCCCTTTTTTTCAAAAGCGGTTGGCGTGAATGGGACCACGGTATAAAATGTCTTTGACATGATATTGGTCAGGTCAACAAATGTCTTGACAAACTCGATGTACTCGCCGATCTGGATTTTCATCAATTCATTGTCCTCTTCCTTCTGGCGGTCTTTAAGCGATTCAAGATACGGAGCGATGTTGAGTCGGCGCGAATGCACCACAAACTGGAGCGGGAAATCAAGCGAGTTCAAAAAATCCTGATACTGGTAGATAATCGCATCCTGCTCTTCCGTGGACTTGAGCGCGAAGTTGATGGACGAACACATCAAGACGACGCGAAGCCCGCCGGTCTTGAGCAGGACCACGTCTTCGCGGATGTTGTCTACGGCAAGGAATTGTTGCGCTGATGCTCCGGATGCCATATTATTTTTGTTCCCGCATGCGCCCCTGAATATCTAAGCTCCACGCGAGATCGGAAAGTTTTGACGCGGACATTTTTGGGATTGAGGCAACAGCCGCCTCTTTTTGGGTTGGATCAACTGCCGCGCCGGTCGGCGGTTTTATCTCCTCCTTCTTCCATAAGTATAGCCGCGGCCGGATAAAAAACAAAAATGCGCGCCTGATCACGGTCGGGAACGGCTGCTGCTGTATTTTTAAAAAGGCAAGCGCGGCCGCGAGTCCGCCGACCACCCCGGCAATCGGATAGAACAGAAACGGCACCAGCAGGGCGTGCAGGACAAAGATCAAGACCCCGCCGGCGCCGAGAAACCCGAACTGCTTGAGCGTGAGCGGGCCGATGACTTTATCCTCGATGGTAATGAATTGCGGGACCTGATATTGTTTCATATATCGGTCTGATCAATTGGTTCGCGATAGGGGTCGCCGTCGGTCCGGATGCTTGCGGGGATCGCGATTCCGACTGAATCCTCGGCGTTGGTCAAGGGCGGCTTTTGAACTGTCCCCGGCGCGCTCTTTGACGTAACCGGCTTCTGTGGTTCCGTTCGCATTTTCTCTTGGAGCAGCGTCGGGCCGGTCTGGCCGTCCAACGGCTGATTACCGGACAAATTCTGCAATTGCGGAGTTGTGCGAGGCGGAGTCGGGGACTGCAGTGCCTGAGACGTCAAAGGTTGACGGAGATCGATCGGCGGGAGCCTGGTTTGCGGCACGAGTATCGGTGGCGCAACCGTCTTTTGTTGCGGGCGAAGATCAATGGGTAACGGCCCTTTTGACTCCGGAGGTTGCCCGCCCGGAACACTTGGTCGGACGGGCGCGATCGGCTGAACGGGATTCTGCGTGAGCAGTGAGGAAACTTCTTGTTTTATGTCTTTTTCCCACGGTTCTGGAGAAGGTTTGGTATCTGTCCCCCGTGTGTCATCCTGAGGGCGTAGCCCGAAGGATCTCGATCCGGTCGTTGCTCCTTTTCCCGCTGGAGATCCTTCGCTTCGCTCAGGATGACTTTGCGATGTACTGTTTTGTGCGAACGAGTCTGGAATTTCCGGAACTTCTTTTGGTTGAGTAATAAGCAATTTGTTCTCCATCGGTTTTGCGACGGGCAACGGCGGTTTGGCCACCATTTTTTGCAAGTCCGCAATTCTGCCGGTTGGCTCGGTCGGCGGCTGGAATGATGGAGCCGGTTTGGGCGGTAGTTTCGAAGCCGGGACTGCAGGCGATGTTGGGGATTTTGGAGTTTCTTCCCTGACTCGCGTCAGATCACTAACAAGTGGAGATTTCTCCTCGGCAAAGGTTTTTTGAATGCTCGGCGGCATTGGCATGCCCGCCCGACTGGACGACGTAAGTCGTTCGGGCGGGCCGGGGATACGCAACGCGCCAGACCCCGCAATCTCGCCCGCATCCATGTCGAAATTGTGCGTTCGCTTCAACTCCTCCCGCAGCGGAAAGAAAATCCGATGATTGATCTCCCCCGCCACATCCTGCGCCTTGTCGGTCTCGACGCTCAGTTCACTCGCAAGATTTGCCACAAACTCGCCCGGCCGCGCGAGGCCGAGCATCACGTACCCGGTCTCCTCGGCCATGATGCCGGTCTTCTCGATCGTCAACCCGAATTTCTTCCCGATCTCAAACATCTGCTCGGCAATTTCCGTGCTGAACAATGCCTGCTTGAGCACGGCCGGAAGCCGTTCATAATGTTCTCTTGCAAGTTCTATGGGTTGTCGCGGCATGGTGGTCTATAATCCTTTGAGCGTTATAAGAATATTTTCCACATGTGCCTTAAACACCGGAAGGTCTTTTTGAATCGTGTTCCAGACCAGTTCCATGTCAACGCCGAAATACTCATGAATAAGCATATCGCGCATGCCAGCGATATTATTCCAAGGGATTTGCGCGTACTTCTCGCGCAGGTCGCTCGGCAGATTTTTGGTTGCCTCGCCGATAATCGCAAGCCGCCTCATAACCGCGTCTTGAATCTGGGGAGATGCAAGAAACTTCTCTTTAGAAATATCACGCACATACTCCTCTATCTGCCCGACACCCCCTAATATGTGTTTGAGAAACAGTTTCGGATCTTTAACCATAGAGAGGAATTTGTTCCCGTAAAATAGAGTCCCGAAGCAAAGGTGATAATGATTGATAGGTAATGAGATCAACATTGATGCCAAGCATCTGCCGCAGCTGCGTTTTGAGCGCCACGAGGTCAAGGAGCGTTTTCTGTCCTTCAAATTCCACCAACAGATCAATATCGCTTTCCTTGTTTGCCTGGCCCCGCGCGAACGAACCAAACACCGCCGCGCGTTTAATACCGGCTTGCCGCAAAACCATTCCCACTTTTTGTTTTATTTCTTCGAAATCAGACATGATGTTATTCTATCACGTTTTTCCGCTTATGAGAAGAAACGCACATAATATCTTCACCTAAGTTCTACGGGGTGTCGCGGCATAAATGATTACCTTACTTTGAATTACAAAACTCTCCAAACCCCAGATATACAGGGCACGCCAAACATACCCAGTACCATCTGAGTTCTGGAGAATCTCGTATTGATGAAGGAAAAAGTGTTCACGAGTGAGCGCTACCGTAGCGCGTAGGCAAG
>JACPYI010000026.1 GCA_016196115.1 Candidatus Sungiibacteriota bacterium | reverse complement strand
GTGCGTTCTTCTTCGCGCTGATTCCAATATGGGTCTGATGCGCTCAAATTGCTCCCTCGTGATATCGCTTGGGTATCTTTTGGTTATGGTGTTCATTCACCCATCATACAAGGGATGGGAGATGTTGAACAGGCTCTAAGATTAGTAAAAGAAATGGCAGCAGAACACTGGCGGAATGGCGAAACATATTTTATCAGCCCCAATCTTTTTGTTGCGTCTTCTGCTATCCGAGATGGCGACTGGGATTCTCTTTACACAAGCTACATTCGAGCGTGTACTAAAGCCGAACTTCTCCGACTTACCGGAGAACAGTTTTTTGCGCGAGGGTTTGATTTTCCACCAAGAAATTCGTAATGAGGGCGAGTAAACCGCGTGTTGTTTTTATGCCATCTGAGACATGATATTTCTCAGATGGCTTTTTCATTTGCCAAAGCATTTTGTTTTTGGTAGGATAGGAGTATATGAATGTAACACCTATCGCGACCATTTCTAAGAAGGTTACGGGACATGAGGATCTTGTTGTTTTGCCGCGTCGGGAGTATGAGCGGCTCAAAGAACGGGATCGCTCGGGCCCAACATTCAGCGGGCATGAAACCCACACATGGAGGGGCAAAAAGTATCAAGTACCGGTGTATCAATTGCATGGCAAAGCAGCAGAGCGGCTGGATATGCGTGTGCGCGAGGCAATGGCGGAATATAAGGCGGGGAAGACCATAAGCGCTTCTTCGATTGATGAAGCATTGCATATGTATGCCAGAAAGAAAAATAAAAAAGATTGAATACAGTCCGCGATTTCTTCGTTCTTTTGTTAAACTTCCTGTTGGTCTCCAGCAAAGAGTAAGGGGACAAGAAAATATTTTTAAAGCCAATGCTTTTGATATCCGTCTCAAGACCCATAAACTTCAGGGACCGCGTGCGGGTGAGTGGTCATATTCTGTAGACTATGAATATAGGATTGTATTCGCATTTCGTGATAGAGAGGAGGTTATCTATTTTGATATAGGGACACACGACGAGCTTTACCGTTAACTTTTTTCAAACATCATGGTAATCCGGATGAAACATACAAAGGGGAAGCGCAATCGGGTGCGCTCGCACCATGCGCTGACGGCGCAAAAGCTCGGCGTATGCGGGCATTGCGCAAAGCCGGTGCAACCCCACGTGATGTGCAAGAACTGCGGGTATTACGGCACCCGGCAGGTGGTTGACGTGCTTGCGAAGCTCAATAAAAAAGAGAAGAAACAAAAGGAGAAAGAGATTCAGAAAAAGTCTAATTGATCTAATTTCTAATTGACCTAAACAAAACCCGGATTCAGTTAGAAATTAGGTTAATTAGAAATTAGAAATTTATGGCCTCCCGCCACCTCGCTCGTTCTATTGCAATGCAATCCCTTTTTGAGTGGGACTTCTATAAGAAACCGGCAGACGCGCTGGATGCTATTGTTGAGCGCAATAAAGCAGAGTTCGGACCTGGGCTTGAAGAAGAGTATGAATTTATCAACCGGTTGGTAGACGGCACAGTAGAGCACCTTGAGCGCATTGATCAGATCATCAAGGAGGCAGCGCCGGCCTGGCCAATCGAGCAGATCACGGCAGTTGACCGCGCCGTGCTGCGGCTCGGGCTGTATGAGCTTTTGTTCGGCAAGCACGAAGAGGTGCCGCCCAAGGTCGCGATCAACGAGGCCATTGAACTTGCCAAGGCATTTGGCGGGGACTCGTCCGGTAAGTTTGTAAACGGCGTGCTTGGCACGGTCTATCGCGAAATCGGCGAACCGGGCAAAGAGTATCCGACCCGCGAGGAGCTTGCCAAGAAAAAAGAAGAAGAGGAAGGGGCCAAAGAAGAGGATAAAATGCCTAATTCCTAATATCTAATTGTTCTAATCAAATATCAAGATTAGAAATTAGAAATTAGAAATTTTGCGTGCATAATCTCTCGCAGCTTGAAGAAAAAATTAGCGTTGTTTTCACAAACAAAGACCTGCTTTTGCAGGCGCTCACGCACCGCTCGTATTTAAATGAAAATCCAACATTTCGCGTGGGGCATAATGAGCGCCTTGAATTTTTGGGAGACGCGGTTTTGGAGCTGGCAATTACCGAGGAACTGTATGTAAGGTTTCCGGACAAGCCCGAGGGCGAGCTGACCAGCTTTCGCGCGGCGCTCGTCAATGCCAAGATGCTTGCTGAAGTTGCGGGCGATATCGAGTTGAATGAATTTCTGCTGCTTTCGCGGGGCGAGGCAAAAGACGTGGGCCGCGCACGGCAGTACATTCTCGCAAACGCGATGGAGGCCCTGATCGGCGCCATATATCTTGACCAAGGATACGGAACAGCGAAAGATTTTCTCATGCGTTTTCTCATGCCGCGCCTGTCCGAGGTGCTTGAGAAAAAATTATATAAAGACCCGAAGTCGCTTTTTCAGGAAGAGGCGCAGGAGCGAGTTGGCATCACCCCCACCTACGAGGTCCTCCGCGAATGGGGTCCTGACCACGACAAACATTTTGTCGTCGGCCTGTATCTTGGCAGTGAACTGGTCGCCGAGGGCGAGGGCGCGTCCAAACAAACCGGCCAGGAGGAGGCCGCGCGATTGGGGTTGCGCGCAAAGGGGTGGGGGTGACGATAAAAATTGAATAGCAGCAGATATCCGTGTAGATATCTGCTGCTCTAGGGGTCGCTTACAGTACTACTTCGTCTTGCTTGAGATACACGACCACAAGCATAGATGACGACCCCGCGTTTGTTATGGGGATCTCTTGATGAAAAAGGTGGAAACTCGTGTTGTCCTTATAAAGCATCGGACAAATTTCCTCCATAACGGTCAGTGCCTCTTGTCCGGTTTGAGGCAGCCCACTTCTTCCATCTAAAAATTGTCCCCAGTATTTGCCGCTCTTGAACTCAGAGAGCGACACGGTGGCAAGAGTATCAATCTTGCCTTCGCCGTAAAGATCTCCTGCCTTCCTAAAAACCTCACGCCAACTGCTAACCTGTCCTAAGTTCTCCATTGAGTCCGCCTTTCTTTAGTAGGATAGGGAGAATCATGAAGAGATCATATCATATCATATTTGTCAAGTGTTGCTTATTTTTAAATATGGTATCATACGGTCATGATCACAGTCACCATTCCAAAGACAACGTATGAACGCCTGAAGCGGCATGCCGAAGCATACCGCCGTTTTGCAACGAATGTTTTTGAGGCGGTGGTGCGTGACCCGATTGGGGAAATCACGGATGACTTTCGTAAGACCGCGTTGTACACAGAAGAATTCTTGCATGATCTTGATGCGGGTTTGTGCAAATCTTCTCTTATGAAAAGGCATGCACATCGAACCACTCAGGCGCGATCTCAAAGAGCTTCTCGCCGATCATAATCTTACTAATAAGTGGGAGAAAGCGGCGTGGCTTTTCCAGCAGAACATTCGCCATTCCTCTCTCCATACAGAACTTCTTGAACCGCGCTGGCGCGGTGTTTATTCTTTTCGCCTTGATAAAAAGTATCGGGCGCTCTTTTTTATGGTCCGTGGAAGAGCCGAAGTGTTTCAAATAACCAATCACTACAAGAGGTCATAATTATGCGCCTCACGCGTCTCGAACTTTCCGGTTTTAAGTCGTTTGCGAAAACGACGGTTTTGGAATTTCCCTCGCGGATCACGGCCGTGGTGGGGCCCAACGGGTCCGGGAAGTCCAACATCAAGGACGCGATGCAGTGGGTGCTGGGGGAGCAGTCCATGAAATCGCTGCGCGGGAAAAAGGGAGAGGATTTGATTTGGAATGGTTCGCCGCATGTGCCGCGCATGGGTAAGGCGGCGGTGACATTGGTGTTTGATAACAGTGATCGGCAAATTCCGATAGAATTCGACGAGCTCATCCTCTCGCGGAAAATTTTTCGCGATGGCATGAACGAGTATGCGATTAACAACTCGGTTGTTCGCATGCGCGATGTAGTGATGACGACGGCGCGGATGGGACTTGGCGAATCAAAACATAACATTATCGGCCAGGGCGAGGTGGATCGGATTCTCATGGCCTCCGCTCGGGAGCGCAGGGGCATGTTAGAGGAGGCCTTGGGCCTGCGCGTATATCAACTGAAGAAAAACGAGGCCGAGCGCAAGCTTTTGACAACCGAGGAAAATATAAAACAGGTCGAATCGCTGATCCGCGAACTTGCACCGCACTTAAAATTTCTCCGACTGCAGGCCCAGAAGGCCGAAGCACGAGAGCGCACCGAGGCCGAACTTAAAAATTTTCAGCGGGCGTATTGGGCTTCCGAGTTGCGCGCGATCCAGGAAGAAAAGGCACGGGTAGGTATGCATGTGGACCCGATACGGCATCGTGAGGAGGGGATCAATGTCGAGATGATCCGCCTGACCGCGCGACTGGCCGAACTTGAGCAATCAGCGATGGGCAATCCCGACAAGGTCGGGACGGAGCGAAAGCTTGCCGAGTTTGCGGGGCGGCGGCGCGGGCTTGAGCGCGAACTCGGGCGGCTTGAGGGACGGCTGGAGGGAGAACGGGAAAAAATTTCAAAACCGCGCACACGACCGGTGGATGCGCAATATGTGCGGGAGCGGATTGGACAGTATGTCGTTGAAATGCGGGAAGTACTTTCCAGACACGAGGATTTGAAAGATATTCAGCATCGCGGTCTTGTGCTGATCGCACGTCTGGAGGAATTGTCTGCCGCTTTGGAACGAGGCGTGATAGAAGACGAGTCCGTACCGGAATCATCTCTCGTTCGGGAACTCGAAGCCGCGCTTGCCATGATCAAACAGGAGGTCCGCCGCATCAGCGCGGAAGTTGAACGGTATGAGCGGCAGCGGCAGAAAGAATACGAGGAATTTCGCGAGGCGCAATCGCGCATCCGAGAGATCGAGGGGTTGCTGCGCGCAAAACAAGAAGAGCAGCGTGATGTCATGCTTGATGCCGAGCGGTTTCGGTTTGACGAGGAGCGTCTCCATGCGCGGGAAGAAGATCTTGACCGGGAACTTGCGGCAGTCGGTCTGTCGCGTGATGAAATTCTCGTGGACGAGGACGGCGAAGAGTATGCGGCATTGCGACCCGAAGATATCAAACGGAGAATCGAGCGATTGGCCGGCAAGCTCGAGGAGATCGGGGGCATTGACCCTCTGGTGGTCACCGAGTACAAAGAAACCGAAGCGCGGCATGCATTTCTGACCAAAGAACTTGAAGATATAGGACAAGCCTCGGTGTCTCTTGCCGAACTCATCAAAGAACTTGATGAGCACATGCGCCGAGATTTTCACGAGGGCTTCGCGAAGGTCAACCAAGAATTCCAGACCTATTTCGGGGTTATTTTCGGAGGCGGGAAAGCCGCATTGAAAATGATCAATGACCAATTTCAAATTTCAAATGAAGAAAATGAAATAGATGAAGAGCAAGAACAAAAAGTTGAAGAAGGAATAGAGATCGAAGTTGATCTGCCGCGCAAGAGGATCAAATCGCTTGCCATGCTCTCGGGCGGGGAGCGCGCGCTTACCTCGATTGCGCTCCTGTTCGGGATCTCCGCAGTAAACCCGCCGCCGTTCCTCATTCTTGACGAAACCGATGCCGCGCTTGACGAGGCAAACTCGCAACGCTACGGCGCCATCCTGTCCGAACTTGCCAAGAAGACCCAGCTGATCGTGATTACCCACAACCGCGAAACCATGAAGTCCGCCGGCATCCTCTACGGTATCACCATGGGCGACGACGGCGTCTCGCGTCTCCTCTCCCTCAAACTTGAGGAAGCGGAGACGTATACGAACACATAGATACAATAGAAATAGGCTCATTCTTAACAATTCCTGAACGATCCGTATTGATGAAGGAAAAAGTGTTCACGAGTGAGCGCTACCGTAGCGCGTAGGCAAGAATCGAGTAGAAGTAATTGGCAAGGTATCCGTCAATGGATCGGGGCAATGACGTAACGAGTCCGTAGAACATCTTGAGATTTCTGAAGTTCGGTTCAATGAGCATACGGGTATTGTAGAGATGATACTGGAATGCGGTGATGAGTTTACCCATGTTTTTCCGCGGTCGGGCAAACAGGATTCGTTTATGTTCCAGATAGAACTCCCGTTCCAGCCTCTCGGAGACATACTCCCCATCAGCCACAAAGATGCCGTTCATCTCATCGTTCAGCTTCCTGAATATCTTGGTGCCATGGGTATTGGCGGGAGAGAATCTAATGGCGAGTAATTGTCTATTCAGATCAGACGTGAGATGCAGTTTCAGCCCGTAGTAATGCCCTTTTCCCGAGTGTCCCCATTGGGCAAGGCCTGCCATCTTCTTATGATTGTTCGCATTCTTGTTGAGGCAGACCGGAATGTCGGTGGAGTCGGTGTGCTTGACGAT
>JACPYI010000018.1 GCA_016196115.1 Candidatus Sungiibacteriota bacterium | reverse complement strand
CGGGACATTGGTAGCTATCCACGGCTCTGCACCCATCCTTACCTTGGGCGATTCCCAGTCATCGGGAGCGCAATACCGCTTGAGAAACGGCTCTATCACCGCAGGCACATTCGATATCTACGACAACGGGGCAGCGGCAAGCCGCCTGTCAATAAACAATGCCGGCAACGTCGGCATCGGGACGACGAGTCCTTGGAGGACTGAAAGCGTGGTCGGCACCATTGGCTGGTCGTCTTCTCTTGGCACGGGCACCGGGGGTAACTATTTGTGCATAGACACCACCACCTTTGAAGTGTTGCGCGGCAACGGTGCCGCCTGCACCGCGTCCTCTTTGCGCTTCAAGGAGAACGTACAAGATATCAAATATGGCTTGAGCGACGTCCTCAAACTCCATCCCGTCTCATACACCTACAAACCCGAGACCAACATGGGTACCGGCACCAAACTTGGCTTTATCGCAGACGAGATGCAATCCGTCATCCCCGAGGTGGTTACCCTAGACAAAGACGGAAAAGTATTCGGTCTTGACTATCCGGTCTTAACCTCGATCCTTGCCAAGGCAATACAGGAGTTGGACGCGAAGATCAACGCTCTGTCTCTCTCTTCCGGATCAACCACGACTCCCGACTCGTTGATGGTCAAAAAGATAGCATCGTCATTGGGAAATTGGAGCATTGATGAGGACGGCACGCTCATGGCTGTGAAGATCATTACTGATGAGATCGTAACCCAGAAGCTGACCGTAGGGTCTGCAAGCAAACCGAGCGGGATTACGATTTATGATGAAGTAACGAAAGAACCCTACTGCATCAAAGTACGCAACGGGGCAATGGTGAGCGAGGCGGGGATATGTGGAAATCAAAATGACAAAGGTCAAATGACAAATCAAGCACAAAGCTCCAATGACCAAAGTACGGCGACAGCCGCACCATCAACGCCCGTTGAGCCGGTGGCAAGCAGCACTCCGGCTGCTACAGAGACTGCGGCGACTTCGACTTCTCCGGTATCAGAAACTATTGCCACGAGTACCGGTGGTCTGACACCCTAGTTGGATTTGAGTCATTGATTTGAAATTGGGATTTTGAAATTTGAGCTTATATTTTATGTCACGAGTTTATGGCGCAAGTAGTTTTTACCGCATATCCGTGATATTTTCGCATGAAAAGCCGTGAGATGGAATAATAATGACAAATTTCAAATGACAAATGTCAAATCAATGACGGAAATCCCAATGTCAAAAAATCTCCCCAATGACAAAAAGAAATACGACTTGGCGGAACGAACCGCAAGATTCGGGGAAGCGATCATTGAATTTGTCCAGCGGTTATCAGACAGCCCCATCAATCGTCCGCTTATCAATCAAATCGTGCGTTCAGGAACAAGCATTGGGGCAAACTATATGGAAGCGGATGGCGCCGAATCGAAAAAAGATTTTCAACATAAAATCGGCATCTCCAAGAAAGAAGCAAAGGAAACACTTCATTGGTTGCGCATGATTGCAAAAGCGAATCCGGAGTGCGCTCAGCGATGTCGAGAATTATGGCAAGAAGCGCATGAGCTTGTCCTCATATTCTCTGCGATTACCAAGAGTAAAGCCAAATGATTGTTTTTGACATTTAGATTTGAGTTATTGATTTGTCATTTGAACTTTGTCATTTGGATTTTAGAAAAATCATGTCAAGCTCGCCACCTGTGGAAAACCAAAAAATCTCGGCCCGGGTGACGCGCGCGATTGCGCGCCATCCGGCGCCAAGCCAGTGTCCGTACTGCGCGGCACGGGAGATCGTGAAATCGTACGCGTACAACCGCATCAAAATATTTCGCCTTCTTGCAGCGTGGAAGAAGTGGGCCGGGGAGAAGAAATAGATCGTTTATTCCCTTTCAATAAAGCGCGTAAACGATCATAAACGATACGAAATTCAGCCGATTTTTTTATCCACATACCCTGGAGTTGCATATATTGCGTATTGCATTATACTAGGACTAATCCTATACATAAAATAAATAAAGTAATAACCATATGAACGAACAAGAGCAAAAGTTTTCTTCGAGGTTTGAGAACATGGGGCGTACGCTCCTGTTTATGTTTGCGGGCGCGGTGCCGCTGTGGTTTGTGCCATGGCCGATCAATGTGGATTTTGGGAGAGAGATGACGTTTCTGCTGCTGATCCTGGGCGCATTTATCGCGTGGCTCTTGTCGGGATTGTTGAGCGGAAGATTCCGCTTTGTCCGCTCAAGCGGGCTCTGGGCGGGCGCGCTCTTTTTGATCGCGGTATCGGTGAGTACGCTTGCCTCAAAAAGGCCGTTTGCCTCGGCATTCTTAAATGATCCCTCTGCGGAAAAATGGTCAACGCTGCTTGCCGGATTTTTGCTCATGCTTGTTGCGGCAAATCTGTTTGCCTCGGCCAAAGACGTAACGCGCGCGCTTATTATTTTCCTGCTGGCCGCGGGCGCGGAAGCAATCGCAACGTTTTTCTCCCTTGCGTTCCACGTCTCTCTATTCCGGCTGGCGGCGCCTTTTGTGCAGGGCGATGATTTCAACGTGATCGGCACCATCAATGGCGCAGCGCTCCTGTATGCGGCGGGTCTGGTGATGGCGCTTGGTTTTGTCCTGTCTCCGGCATTTCATGAATTGCGAGTGTGGATCAGATACGGCATCTATGGGGCCATGATATTTTTCGCGGCAAACTTATCTCTGGTGCATTTCCGCACCGCGTGGGTTTTGTTGTTTGTAACCAGTTTGGTCCTTTCCGGATTCATCTTCTGGATGTCCTCCTTCGCTAAAGCTTCGGAAGACGCGTCCTCCGACGAGGACGAACGAAGGGGAAGCTTGCCCCCCGCAACGTTAGTGAAGGGGGGGAGGTACGCGGTGTCACTGATTGTGCTGGCATACTCTTTGGTCATGCTTCTGATACCCGGACCGCTGGTGGGCAAGGTGTCGCTTCCGACCGAAGTGTCTCCCTCGGCTCTGACCACACTCCATATTGCTCGATCGGTGTATCGCGAGGGGGCAATGCCTACGCTCTTTGGTTCGGGCCCGGCAACGTTTAATCGGGATTGGATGCGTTATAAAGATCCGGCAATTAACGCAACTCCGTTTTGGAATACCCAGTTCAATCAAGGTTATTCATTGATCACCACGCTTGCGGTCACTACGGGGATCGCGGGGCTGCTATTGTTTCTCATTTTTGTTTTGGGGTTTCCGGTTGTAGCGTTGCGCGCGCTCCTTGCCACGCGCCATGATCACGCCGGCTGTATGGTCGCGGCTTTTCTTGGATTCTTGAGCATGGTATGCATTGCGGCGCTGTATCCGGGAAACCTTGCGTATGTTCTCCTCCTCTTCTTTTTTGCGGGCCTCCTGATGGCCGGGTTGGGTGCCTCTGCCGAGGAGGAACATGGAGAAAAAAAATCATTACTGTGGAATATCCGAGAACGCCGGATATCGTTTCGGCAGCCCTGGGCTATCTTTACTTTTTCTTTGGCGATTGTCTTCCTGCTCTCTTTGAGCATTGGACTCTTGTATTATGAACTCGCGCGTGTTCGGAGCGGATTGGCGCAGGCATCCGGACTCACTACGGTTGCAAAGGGCGATCTTGACTCGGCGATCCGCTCTTTTGAGGCGGCCGCAGGATACGAAGAAAATAATAATATTCGTCTATATCAGGCCTTAGTGCAGCTGCGTACGGAAAAAGTCCGCTCGCTGATTAACGCGGCATCGCAGGGGAAAAATGTGCAGAATGATTTTCAACAAACCTTGCAGACGGCGGTCCAGAACAGCCAGCAGGCGCTCGCGCTCTCTCCGGATGATCCGGCGCTGTGGCGGACACAGGGAGCGTTGTATGAATTGATCATCCCGTACATTCCGGGCGCAGATCGCCTTGCGTTTGCGAGCTACCAAAAAGAGGTTGAATTTGATCCGTCCAATCCCACCGGACGCATTGATCTTGCGCGCGCCGGACTTGCAGCAGCAGACCGGATGCAGCTTACGATTAATCAGGCCCGGCAGGGTCAGCAACAGGGAGTTGATGTGGCGCAATTGAATCAGGCGCGTGCACAAATTCTTGATCAGATCGAGCAGGTTTTACGGGAGGCGGTCCGGCTCAAATCGGATCTTGCGGCTGCGCACTTTTTGCTGGCGCAGGCAGCGCTCCGCATCGGCAACATACAAAAAGCGATTCAAAGCACCGAGAGCGCAAAGGCCGCAGCACCCTTTGATATCGGGGTTGCATTCCAGCTGGGGCTTCTGTATTACCAGAACAATAATCTTGAGCAGGCAGCCGGCGAATTCGAGCGGGCCGTGTCGCTCAATCAACAATACTCCAATGCGCGTTATTTCCTGGGCCTGATTTACTCGCGGCTCAACAACACAGACGGCGCCATCGCGCAGTTCGAGGAGATCGGAAAACTGAACCCGGACAACCAGGAAGTAAAACGCATTCTGGAAAATCTCCGCGCAGGCAAACCGGCTCTCGACGGCATCGCGCCTCCGGCGACGCCGCCCGAGCAGCGCAGCGAGCCGCCCGTCTCGGAAAACAAGCGCAAAAAATAACGTATGCGCATCCGCCTGCTCAATCATGAAATGTCGAGCGTGCACGCCGCGGCTTTCCTTCTGGGAGCCGCGGGTCTTTTAAGCCGTCTGATCGGGGTCATGCGCGATCGGCTGCTTGCGTTACACTTCGGTGCCGGGCGCGAGCTTGATATCTACTACGCCGCGTTTCAGATACCTGATTTGTTGTCGGTTCTCTTTTTACTGGGAGCCGGAAGTGCTGCAATCCTGCCTATTTTCCAAGAGTATCTTGCCCGGGATCGCGCACAAGCGCAAAAACTCATCTCACAGATCAGCACGTTCTTCTTGCTGGGCGCTTTGGGCGGCAGTGGGCTTGTGTTCGTCCTTGCTCCAGGGCTTGCGCGCCTTTTTGTGCCAGGGTTTTCTTCTGCTGACCAAGCATTGACCGTGACCCTCATGCGAATCATGCTGTGCTCACCGATTCTCTTTGGTCTCTCCGGCATTTTTTCCGCGGTCATCCAGTCGTTCGAGCGGTTCATCGCATACGCGCTTGCCCCGGTTCTTTACAACCTCGGTATTATCGCGGGAATTCTTTTTTTCGCGCCCGTTATGGGCACTGTCGGACTTGCGATTGGTGTGGTACTGGGCGCATGGTTGCATCTTACCATACAATATGTCTCGCTTGTCTCGCTCGGGTTTTCTCCGCGGCTTATGTTTGGGCCCATTGACCACGGCATAAAAAAAATCATGGCGCTGTCTGCTCCGCGCGTTTTATCGCTTTCTTTTACGCAACTTACCGTGCTTGCGCTCACCGGTCTTGCGTCCCTGCTTGCAACGGGCAGCATCTCCATATTTCAGTTTGCACAAAATCTTTACTTTGTTCCGGTGGGCGTTTTTGGCATCAGTTATTCAGTGGCGCTGTTCCCGCGTCTCAACGCCGCATACATCGAACGCAACCCAGATCGTTTTTTTGAAGAATTTTTTCTTGGGCTGCGCTCCATCCTCTTCTGGACTGTCCCAAGCGCTGTTCTTTTTTTCGTTCTTCGTGTTGAGATCGTGCAGGTGGCGCTGGGCGGCAGGGCATTCTCGTGGGAGAGCGTACAACGTACGGCCGCGTGTCTGGGCGTGCTTGCCATTGCTATTGTTGCGGCGGCGCTGATGCCGCATCTGGTAAAAAGTTTTTATGCGCTTGAAAATACGCGCGTGCCCCTGCTCATGGACATGAGCGGGTCAGTGGTCTCGGTCGTGCTCGCGTTTTTCTTCATGAAATTAATTTCTCCTCCGGTGCTGGGCATTGCGCTTGGCTTTTCGCTCGGACTTGGGGTAAACACACTCCTGTTGTATATGGTGCTCATGCCCTTTGCCGCACGAGTGTTTGGGAAAAAGGAAGGGTTTTCTGCCCACGGCAGATCTGCCGTGGGCAGACCGGTATTGAAAATAATTATAGCTTCGCTGGTTGCCGGAGTGGCGGCCTATGCCGTGCGCCTATTATTTTTCCAAGATCTGTTGCGCGGCCAGATACTTCCGATTTTTGCCTATGGCTTGCTCGCAGGCATAATCGGCATTATCGCATACCTCGGCCTACTTCTTCTTTTCAAGAGCGAAGATGCTGATCTGCTGTGTCAAAGTTTATCCAAACGCTATCGTTTATATGCTTTAGATAAAGGAAATAAATGTTCATGATTGATACGGGCCAGATAAGAAATTTTTGCATTCTTGCGCATATTGATCACGGGAAATCAACGCTCGCGGATCGTTTTTTGGAATTGACCGGGACCGTTGAGAAGCGAAAGATGCGTGAGCAGTATCTGGACATGCATCCGCTGGAGCGGGAACGCGGGATCACGATCAAAATGCAACCCGTACGGATGGCGTGGCAGCATGGCGGAAAAGAGCATGAGCTGAACCTGATCGATACGCCCGGCCACGTCGATTTTACCTACGAGGTGTCGCGCGCGCTTGCCGCGGTTGAGGGCGCGATCTTGCTCGTGGACGCGACGCAGGGCGTACAGGCCCAGACCATCGCAAATCTGCATCTGGCGCTTGAGCAGAAACTGGTGATCATTCCGGTGATTAACAAAATTGATTTGCCTTCGGCGGAAATCAAGAAGGCCGAGCAGGAACTTGTTGAGCTTCTGGATACTTCACCCGATGAGATTTTGAAAATCTCGGCAAAGACCGGCGCGGGCGTGGAAGATTTGCTTCGGGTGATCATTGAGAAAGTGCCTCCTCCTTCGCTGCGCCGCAGCCTTGGTGGAGGCGAGCCGCCTGTTCAATCAGCGATGCGAGATGAACTCCGCGCGCTCGTCTTCGATTCGATGTATGATCCGTACCGGGGGATTGTCGCCCATATCCGGATTGTTGCGGGGCAGATTAAGACGCACGAACATATACATTTTCTCGCGAGCGTGACCAGCGCCGAAGTTATTGAAGTCGGCATATTTGCGCCGCAGCGCACAGCACGTCCGGAACTTGGTGAAGGCGAGATCGGATATATCGCGACCGGCATCAAAGAACTCGAGCAGGTGCGTGTGGGGGATACTGTTACAGGGGTTGGATCCCTGTATACAGGGATCCAACCCCTGTACGGATACAAGGAACCCATGCCCATGGTGTTTGCGAGCGTGTTCCCCGAAAATCAAGATGAATGCGAACAGCTGCGCGACGCGCTGCAGAAGCTCAAGCTCAATGATGCAGCTCTGGTTTTTGAGCCGGAAGTCGGGCTTGCCTCGCTCGGCCGCGGATTTCGCGTCGGGTTTTTAGGGATGCTCCACATGGAAATTATTTCGGAGCGCTTAAGCCGCGAATATGAACTCTCCCTGGTGTTCTCGAATCCTTCGGTGGCATTTCGCGTGTATCGTCTTCGCAAGACGATAGAATCGGGAGCTGAAGAATACGTAACGGTCTACTCGGCAATGAAAATGCCGGATCGTCATGCGATCAGACGCGTGGAGGAGCCATGGGTGCGAGGAGAGATCGTGGCCCCGTCGCGCTTTCTGGGGGCGCTCACTACGCTGGTGCACGAGCGGGCCGGCATGATCCATGATACGTTGCCGATCGCGGGCGAGCGCCTGCTCGTCCGGTTCGATGCGCCGCTGCGGGAGATCATCGTGGATTTTCATGATGTGCTCAAAAGCATCTCGCAGGGCTTCGCATCATTCTCGTATTCCTTGGGAGGATACCGGCCCGTGGACATAGTTCGTCTGGATATTGTGATTGCCGAAGAAAAAATGCCGGCGTTTTCCGAGATCGTGCCTGCGGAGCGTGCCTATGCGATGGGGAGGAGCCGCGTGCAAAAATTGAAAGAGCTGCTTCCCCGCGAACTGTTTGCCGTGGCCCTGCAGGCCCAGGTCGAAGGCCGCGTGCTGGCGCGCGAAACCATTCCGGCTATGCGAAAAGACGTAACCGGCTATCTCTATGGCGGAGACCGCACCCGGAAAATGAAATTGTGGAAAAAACAGCAAAAAGGAAAAAAACGCCTGAAGGCGCAGGCGCACGTAAAGATCTCGCCGGACGTTTTCCTGAAAATGATGAAACGCTAAACTACCGCGAGAGGAAAAGTGGCAGGAAGAGCGAGGCGATCATGGCAAGTCCGGCCACGACCGAAATGCCGATCCATATGATGTTGAGTTTCTTGCGATGGCGGAACATAATGGTTTGAGCATAGCTTTTTTTGCGTTCCTCCGCAAATGTTGGTATCATGGAGGTTATGAAATGGATCAGAGACTCCATGCTTTTCCATGTTTTTCTCCTCATTGTCGCGGCTGCCGTAGCCTATGCTTCGTTTTATATGGTGAAGCAGGTCGTGGCGCTCTATCGCGAGTCCGCGGCCAACCAAAAGAAGATCGCGGAATTGACGCGCAAGAAAGACGAGCTTGAGCAATACCTGAAGCGCCTGCAAACTCCGGGAGCGATCGAGCAGCAGGCGCGTGAACGTCTCAATCTCAAGCTCCCGGGAGAACAGGTCGTGGTGGTGCTGGCAGAAAAGGCAAGCAGCACGCAGGCGCGCGTGGAGCAGATCGGAAAAGGATTCCGGGAGTGGCTTGCCGGCTGGTTGCGCAAAATAAAGTAATGCCCATGAGAAAGTTCTGGTATGTTTTTTCTTTGGCGGTTATCTCTGGATTTGTCATCTATGCATTCGGCCTGTATCCGGTTGCGCTGGTAAACGGCACACCGATTTTTGCGCGCACATGGACACGGACCCTGGATGCCGAAAAACGGGTGGTAAACGTGCGCGCCTACGCGTCGCACGCCGAGCTTGTTGATTTTTCGTCTCCGAAGAATGCACGGTTGCTGGACGCGATCCGTAAGAACACCCTTACGTTCCTCGTTGATTCCGTGCTCATGAATGCCGAAGGATCGCGCGTGGTGCCTGATCTTGAGCAGTTGTCCATGCACCGAGTCAACGATGAACTGGGTAGAAATCAGGTGACCGAACAGACGGCATCGGCGGTGTACGGACTTGATCTTGCGACGCTGAAAGAAATGGTGCTCATGCCCCAGGCACGGCAAGAGGTTTTGGATCAAACGCTTGCAGCCGAACAGAAAAATTTTGGTGACTGGCTGCGTGGGGCGCGCGGCCGCGCAAAAGTGAGATTCTTTTTCGTGCCGTTCACCTGGGATCGGGAGGGAATAAAATAATTACTAAGCACTTTAGACGGCCGTCCAATCTGTTTAGTAGGCCGGTTGCTTCAATAATAAAAATTGTTGATTTGCTTTTGAACACCGCGTGCCGACGGGTTCCAGATGATGTTCGGTTTGCGTTTGAACCACGCCATTTGACGCTTGGCGTAGCGGCGGGTTTCGGCTGTCATGCGATCGAGCAGTCCAGTTTTTGAAAGCGCACCGTCAAGATAAGCAAGTCCTACGCGGTATTCAAAGCCGAACTCCCGTATACGTTTTTTACTGATCCGGGAGGCAAGCAGTTTTTTGATTTCAGAGATAAGCCCGTACCGGATTATCTGCTTGGTGCGGTTGCGGATACGTTTTTCCAGTACAGAAAGTGCCGGATTCAGCCCCATCATGAGCGTATCGTACGGGCTGCGGTTTTTTAATTTTGGCACCGCGCCGAGCGCTCGCGCAATCTCGATTGCACGGATAAGCCGCCGCGGGTTTTTGTGCTCGATGGTTTTGGCGCGCCGCGAATCCAGTTTTTTCAGCAGGGTCAGAAGCTCTGCAGCGGTTTTCTGCTCAAGTCGGGTGCGCAATTTTTGATCCGGCGCAACGTGCGGGAAGCGCCAGCCGTACACAACGGCGTCGATCCACAGGCCGGTTCCGCCGACCAGGATGGGCACCTTTCCGCGCTGCGCAATCGCTTGGATCGCCGCATTGGCGCATGTCTGGTATTCGGCCACGCTGTATGTTTTGCGCGGACTCACGAAGTCGATGCAGTGGTGCGGGATGTTGCGGTACATGAAAACCCCATTTTTCCACGTTCCCGGAACTTTGGCCGTGCCAATGTCGAGTCCGCGATATACCTGCTGCGAATCGGCCGAAATAATCTCGCAATTGGACTGTTTGGCGAGTCGTATCGCGAAGTCAGACTTGCCCGTTGCCGTGGGGCCGACGATGACGATCAGTTTTTGGCGTTGTTGCATAGCGCGAGAAATTCATCTAGGGTCTGGGCGCCTCTATCCCCTGTGCCCCGCTCGCGCACCGCTACCGTACGCGATGCCTGTTCCCGTTCGCCAACCACCAAGAGATACGGGATTTTCTGCAGTTCCGCAGCGCGTATTTTCTTGCCGAGTGTTTCCTTGGACGCGTCAAGCTCTGCCCTGATATTGTGTTCGCCCAGTTTTTTGAAAACCGACTCGGCATACTCCTGAAATTTTTCGCTCACGGGCAGTACCGCGACCTGCACCGGCGCCAGCCAAAATGGAAATGCGCCCGCGTAGTGCTCGATGAGAAACGCGATGATGCGCTCAATCGCGCCGATGGAGGAACGATGCACGACAACAGGTTCTTTCTTTGCGCCGTCCGCGTCGATGTATGCAAGGTTGAATCTCCCGGGCATGCAGAAATCATATTGCACCGTAAATGCCGTGTCTTCTTTACCGCTGAAGTTGCGCATCTGGACATCGATCTTCGGTCCGTAGAATGCGGCCTCTCCGGGCGCTTCGACAAAATGACATTTGCGTTCATGCAACACTTCGCGGAGCATTGTTTCCGCTTCGTCCCATGCCGCATCGTTTTTGAAGTATTTTTCGCTGTTGTGACGGTCTCCGAGAGAAAGACGATACCAGTAGTTGTCGCCCATGTTGAGACCGAACAGACCGGCCATGTGTTCAATCAAATCAAGGGCTCCCGCCACCTCCCGCTTTGCCTGGTCCTTATCGGCGCAAACAATATGGGCGTCCGCCAAAGAGAACGCGCGCAGGCGGATGAGGCCGGTCAGTTCTCCCGAATGCTCATATCGGTAGAGTTTTGCGACTTCCGCGATCCGCATCGGCAAATCCCGATAACTTCTCGGCTGGCTCAGATAAAGTTCGAAATGATGAGGACACGTCATGGGGCGGAGCATGTACTCCTCATCATCGATGACAATGGGCGCATACATGGAGTCCTTATAGTAAGGATAGTGTCCCGACTTTTTATAAAGGCCGAGATTGGCAATGTCAGGAGTTATCACATGTTTATAGCCGCGACGAATTTCTTCATCAACAATAAATCGTTCAAGTACCCGGCGAAGAGCCGCGCCTTTTTCGGTCCACAAAGGTAGCCCTTTTCCTACTGCTTCGGAGAAAACAAATAGCCCGAGTTCCTTGCCAAGCGCTCGATGGTCGCGTTTCTTTGCCTCTTCCATCAGCGCGAGGTGCGTTTCCAGTTCTTCTTTGGACGCAAACGCCAGCCCATAGATGCGCGTGAGCATGGGATTTTTTTCATCCCCGCGCCAGTACGCGCCGGCAATCCGGTCGAGCTTGAACGCATCCGGATTGATTTCCGAAATATGCTCCACGTGGCCGCCGCGGCAAAGGTCAACGAAATCGCCGGAGGTATAGAATGTAATTGGTGCATTGCCCTCTGTAAACTCCTCGATCAGCTCGAGTTTGTACGGATTCCAGGCAAATTCTTTCCGTGCCTGCTCGGGCGTAACTTCCCGGCGCGCAAATCCGTCCCATGCCTTGATGAGTTCACGCATTTTTTCCTCGATTGCCGACAAGTCATGCTCCGAGATCGGCGCAGAAAGCTCAAAGTCCTGATAAAACCCGTGCTCAATCGCCGGGCCGATCGCGTTTTTTGCTCCCGGGTAAAGTTCGCGCACCGCCGCCGCAAGCAGATGCGCGAGCGAATGGCGGATGTGTTCAAGATTTTTCATATTTTTAACCTTAACATAATTTATGACAAAAAGGGAGGGTAATCCGGGGTTGTTATCCTGCCCTTTTCGTTCTACTCACCACTCACCCACACGGGTGGTGAGGGGGGAACTGGAAAGCATCATATCCGCACCATGGAAATCTGCGACCGGATGGTTGGGATTGGGAAGGAGCTCTATCATGATAGGCGCCACCCATCACGACCAGCTCTATATCTTATCAACCTTGTCCCACCCGTATGGTCGCGTTCCGTGGCGACCGCGTAAAGAACATTTCGAGGCCCGATACCCTCCAACATCTCATTAGACCTACTGCACGATTACCCTTTCTGCTATGATGAGTGCATGATCAATCTCCACAAGCTTCTTCAAAAACCAAAGGTATTTCAACGCTTAACCGGGCTTACCCCCCAGAAATTCATGGAACTGCGTGAGCATATG
>JACPYI010000003.1 GCA_016196115.1 Candidatus Sungiibacteriota bacterium | reverse complement strand
TACTTTGAATAACGAAATGCATTTCTACGCGCACCCCAAACATACCGCAGGCAGTGCGGGTATCGTGAAAACACACTCAAAAACAAGGAAACCCGAACGAGAATGAATGGAAGAAACCATGGGATAAAAAACAGATGATTACACGATGAGATACGCGCAGATTGACGACAGGTAGTGAGTAAGATAGCCATCAATCGAACGAGGGAATGAGGTCACGAGTCCGTAGCAGAGCTTGAGGATGCGAAAATGGATTTCCACCCGCATACGAAGATTCAGAAGCGCAATGTGAACAGGGGTGGCAATCTTCTTCATGTTCTTGCGAGTCGCGGTGATCAGCATGCGTTGGTGTTCAATGAAGAAGTCGCGTTCCGGCTTTCGGGAAACATAGCCCGCATCCGCAATGAACAGCCCTTTTAACTTCTCATTCATCTTCCTGAAGATGCAACGATCATCTGAATTGCCTGGGGTAAATTTCAACGCAAGCACTCGTCCCGCAAGATCAGCAGAAAGATGAAGTTTTAAGCCAAAGAATGAACCCTTACCCGTCTTTGACCATGCCGCTAACCCTCTCATGGTTTTATGCCGTTTGGCATTCTTGGTGAGGCATACAGGAATGTCTGTCCAATCAGTGAGCTTAACGAGATGTGGATTGACACGCGCAAGCGTGAGCAGGGCTGCAATGATGCGCGCAAGATACGGAGCCGCCCTGTTGAGCGCATCCACGAACTTCCGGTAGGAGAGCGATGGTTCCAGAATTTCCCAGAGCGACTTTTTAGTCGCAATGTTCTGTCTCTGCTTCAGGATGGCGCAGGTTGCCGCTTCGATATTTGAGAGCACTGGTTTCCGACCTTTGGGATGTTCCCGATCTTTGAGTTTCAATGAATTGAATATATGTGCTACTATGATTTTGAGTGTGTGATAGATTGTGAGAAAGGTGTTCATATCAGAGGCGGCGTACCGCCGCCTTATGTCGTAAAATCAGGATGTGACTGGCGCATGCTCCCCCACGATTTTCCCGAATGGGACATTGTCTACCACTACTTCAGGGCATGGAAGCAAGATGGCACATGGAAAAATATCCATGACACCCTTCGCGGAAAGCTCCGGAAGAAGGTAGGAAAGAACTCCGAGCCAACTGCAGGTATCATTGACGCCCAATCGGTAAAGACCGCAGAAAAAGGGGGGTTCGTGGCTATGATGCTGGGAAAAAGGTAAAGGGACGGAAGCGTCATATTCTGGTTGATACTCTTGGGCTGGTACTTGAAGTCGTGGTGCACGCCGCAGATATTCAAGATCGGGATGGCGCAAAGATTGTATTCAGGAAGATCGGGAAGTATTTCAAAAAGCTACGGGTGGTCTGGGCTGATGGGGCATATGCGGGAAAATTGGTGTCATGGGTGAATCGGTATCATCGCCGCACGCTTCAAATCGTCAAGCGCACCGATCATCTGAAAAGATTCAAGGTTATCCCGAAACGCTGGATTGTCGAGCGGACATTCAGTTGGCTCTACAAATATCGCAGGTTGCGCGCTGACTACGAATACCATATTGATACGAGCGAAGCCATGGTATACATCGCAATGACGCATATTATGGTGCGAAGATTATCAAAAAAATGACTTTTTCAACAGTTTCTTAGCGACTTTATGAACCGTTAAGAGCGAGGGATTTCTTTTTCCTCGCTCTAAGCCGCTAATATACGATCTGTGGACGCCTAAAACTTTGGCAACATCGTCTTGGGACTTGCCCTTTTTAAGCCGAACCTCTCTCAATTTTTTACCGAACTGCAAAACCTCGTTTTTCATAAAAATTTTATCCACTTGCGTTGATTTTATCAAATGTTATATGATTGGTCTATGGAGAGCAATTATATAACAAGCAAAGGGAGAAAAAACTTATTGTGTACGCACGGGTGGGTGGGGCAAACACAACTTCCTTCTTGGCGGCGCATTTCGCAAAGCGAAATACGAAATTCGGCGGCGGCGGAAAAATCGGAATCGGAAAGCGAGGGCGGGCAAAAATTCCTTCCCCCCCAACCCCCTTCCTTTTTGCCCGCCCGAGCGTTCAGTTTTCTGCTCCGCCTTTGGCGGAGCAATCAATCGGGATTTTGTTCAAAAAAGGTTCGAGCTTCGTTCGGGCTGCCGGGAATCGAACCCGGTCTCCGTGTACCCAAAACACGTGTACTGCCGGTATACTACAGCCCGCGAAAAAAGTGTAAAACGTGGAACACCTTTAGTACTGCCTCTCCCAAACGGCGTTTTCCAGATGCCCTATCCGTGCTTTTTTGAATTCAAAGTCAATTGAAATGCCTATCACATCAATTTGCCATTCCTGATTCGGGCCGTAATGCTTCTCGAGAAGATATACTTGGCACACTCTCTTCAGTTTCCTTGTCTTTGGTCTATTTACGCTCTGTTCAGGAAGAAAGTCATGAATATACCTACCATCTCTTGTTTTTACTTCGATAAAAACAAGCATGTTGTCCTTTTTGGCGATAAGATCAATTTCGCCGTAGGGTTTTCTAAAGTTTCGATCAATAATCAAATACCCTTTTTCCTGCAAATATTTTTCAGCGATCATCTCGCCCGCATCTCCGAATTTTCGTTTTGGCGAGGGCATATGTCTGTAATGTCCTTTAAGATTCTATAGGACAGTCCTTTATAATTTTTCCACGTGTTACACTTTCAGTGTATGGGCGACGAAGGGATCGGACCTTCGGCCTTTCCGATGTGAACGGAACGCTCTACCACTGAGCTAGTCGCCCGCCTTTGCCTCGCCGAAGCTCGACTATGGCGTGGCAAAGCCCGCAAGCCGAGCGAAGAAGGGTTATCTAATAGTAACACGTGAAACGTTTGCCGGTCTAGATATTCAGTCGGTTGATAAGCTTTTCATGCGGCGCCTCAAGAATGTCCCTTAAGAATCGGTCATACATGTTTGTCCGATAGGTAAATTCGTCTTTGGTCATGAGCGTATAATGAACCTGCTTGCCTACCTCGGATTCCAGTCCGCTTAAAAATTTTTCCATCCTGCCCTTGGTAATATCGTCCGCTACCAACAGAAGATCAGTGCGTCCCCTATCGTTGTTAATGAGAGTTCCGGCAATCATGGCAAGGCGTATTCTGCCGAGTTTTTTAAGCCGCTGCAAAAGATTCTTTTTTGAAGCAATTGATGATTTTATAATAAGATTTCGCAACTCCTGAAAAACCTCAAAATTCTGGTTTGCGGCATAGACCTTTGCTCTCATCATTTTAACCGGCATTTCGTTTTCCTTATGACCGGGAATATCATTTTTGATGCTTGCCATTTTTTCGAAGATAATGCCTAATTTCAACAATTTATTGATCTCTTTCCGCGCCTGTATCCTTGTTACATTGCTTTTTTTTACAATTGCATCAAAGATGAATGACTGATCAGGATTCTGCATGAAAATACGCAGTATCCTTGCTTTGGGCACAGAGTCAAATAGTTTTTCAAGAATTTGTTCCATGTGAAACAGTTTTTTAATCCTACGGTTCACTATAGAATGAAACACCTCACTGTTCAAGGGGTAGTGGGGTGTTTCACGTGTTACTACTTTATTGTAACGGTGCCGCCGGCTTCTTCAAGTTTTTTCTTCATATCCTCAGCCTCTTCTTTAGAAACACCCTCTTTTAGCGTCTTAGGAGCCGCATCTGCAAGATCTTTTGCCTCTTTCAGGCCAAGGGAGGTAATCTCGCGAAGCACCTTAATAACCTGTATTTTTTGTGCTCCTGCGCTGGTGAGCTCAACATTAAATGATGTCTTTGGCTCTTTTGCTTCGCCTTCATCACCGACACCTCCTCCAGCTGGCATTGCTCCCGTGATCATTGGCATAGCGGCTGATACGCCAAATTTCTCTTCTATGGCTTTCACAAGCTCGGAAAGCTCAAGAACGCTCATTTTTTCTATTGCTTCAAGCATTTGGTCTTTGTTCATAGTTCTTTTGGTGTATTAAGACAAGTGTAACACGTGTTACATATTACACTGTCTGACTTTGTTCGCCTACTTTTTGTAATACTATTGCTAAATTGCCTATATTTGCCTGTAAAACCGCTGCAAGACCTCTGATAGGCGCCTGCATTGCTCCGATAACCTGACCAAGCAGGATTTCTCTGGCCGGAAGCTTTGCCATGGCAGTAACCTGTTGTTCCGTCAATATCTTATCGCCCAAGATAGCTCCAAGAATCTTGAAAGAATCGTGATCTTTCCGGAACTTAACAAGCACTTTTGCTGGAGCTGTCTCTTCGCCATAGCCAAATGCGGCCCCGATCTGGCCTTCAAGTTCTCTGGTCTTGTATTCAATGCCATGTTCGCTCAAAGCACGGTCGAACAGGGTCTTTTTGGCAACCTTATACTCTGCGTCCGTCTTTTTGAGCGCCCGGCGCAATTCCTGTGCATTCATGACAGAAATGCCCCGAAAATCACTCAAAAAGACGACTTTTTTACGGTCCAGCTTGTCATTCAGCTCTCTGATCGCCTCTTCTTTTTGTATTTTTTTAAGCATAACAATCAAAAAAGGGCATTTAATGCCCAAAGACAGACGACCTTTTCCTCGGTAGGATTTTACCGGGGCATACCGCTCCCGTACCTACTGTCTTTGGAATATGTGTGAAGCATAGAAGAGAATGATAGGGAAGTCAAGCGTTTCACGTGTTACATGTGACATCTCTCTATTTGAGATATTTTGCTTTTGCGCGATTGTGTTCCTCCAGTGTTTTTGAAAATATGGTGTCGCCGTCAGGAGTTGAGAGGTAGTAAAGATAAAAGGATTTTTTTGGATAGAGCGCGGCACTGATTGCGGAAATGCCGGGATTTGCGATTGGACCTCTTGGCAATCCTTTATATCTATAGGTGTTGTAGGGAGAGTCAATGCTTGTGTCGGCATAGGAGACCCTTGCGGTTCGATGGCCCGTAACAAAGATAATCGTGGCGTCTACCTGCAAAGGGATGCCAAGATCAAGGCGTTTCCACAGAATTCCGGAGACCAGCTCGCGATCCGCATCGGTGGCAGCTTCTTTTTCGATCAAAGATGCCATAGTGATGATCTCGAAGATAGTATGATGCTGGCGTTCCGTCTCTTTCCGAAGCTCATCTGAAAATTTTGCATCGAAATTTTGCAGCATCCTGACCGCAACCTGCGCGGCAGGCGTACTAGTGTAGAAGCGGTAGGTGTCGGGAAAAAGGTATCCTTCCAGTCCGGTATGGCCGGGCTTTTCTTTAAGGAAAGAGAATTTTTGCACAAGTGTTGTGGTCGCATCCTGACCGGCAAGGGCATTAAAATCTGTTTTGGGTGTAATCTGCTGCTGGTCAAGATATGCGGCAATTTCTGTGGTGTTCCATCCTTCCGGGATCGTAAGAGACAGCTCTGTTTTTTTAGTTCCGCGAGATGGAAGACGAAACAATCCTTTTTGATATAGAACAAAAAAAAGCGCAATGAGCAGAAGGAGAGAAAGCGAAACCGCAAGTTTTTTATGAGAGATGATAGGCATAGACGTTATTTTCCTGCGCGACAGGAATCAGGCCTTCAATACGGAACGCATTGGAAATGATGCGGGTTCCGGGCGGCAGCTCGGCATATAATTTTTCGCGTAATTTCTTCAGCGTGCCCGGAAGAAGATAGAGGAATACCGCGTCCGGTTTGGTTTCGGCGAGCGAGCACTCGTAGAAATTCTGACGCACGATGCGGATCTGTTTTTCCATGCCCGCGCGTTTAATTTTCTTTCGCGAGTACCACGCGAGCAAGGGATTGATCTCCACTCCTTGCGCGTATGCTCCTCTTTGCGCAGCCGCGATAAGCAGCGTGGCGTCTCCGGACCCCAACTCCAGCACGCGCGTCCCGGGCTTGATCTCCGCAAGCTCGAGCATTGTCTCAATCCGGTCTTTTCGCGACTTCACAAACGGCGCGCCTTTGAGATCGGACCAGATCGTAAACGAAAAGATAGCCACTATGAATGCAATGCTTGCCGCGACGATCATCCCGATGATGAGAAAAAGGAAAACAGGCATGGTAAAAAAATGCTGCGGTAATTCTAAATACGGGAGCTGAGGGAATCGAACCCCCGACTTCTGGTTTGGAGCCAGAAATTATGCCACTTAACCAAGCTCCCCCAACAAAACACTACGTCTTCTTTGCTTCTTTGTGGCTGGTGTGCGCTTTGCACCACTTGCAGAATTTGCTGTAGGTGAGTTTGCGCTCGACTTTCTTGATGTTTTTGCGGCTCCAGTAGTTGAAGCGTTTGCACTTGGCGCACTGAAATCTGATAAAATTTATTTGCGGCATAGGTTTTGTTTGGTTGGTTAATTACTGTTTCCGCAGAGCCCAAGGAGAGAGTCGGACTCTCGTTTAATCCTTACCATGGATTTGTTCTGCCGTTGAACTACTTGGGCATTTCAATCTGTGGGCAGGGAGGGAGTTGAACCCTCACGCCTTGCGGCACAGGGTCCTAAACCCTGCGTGTCTGCCGATTTCACCACCTGCCCGCAAAGATCTGTCCTACTGTATCTAAAAAAGAGAGAAAAAGCAAGATTAAAACCTACTGAAAGAAATTTTGCAAAATAGCAACGATAGGCCATGCCGACGCCATGATAAACATGCCGATGATGCCGTAGAGAATTACATTTTTCGCTTTTTCAAGCTTGCCCGTATCGCCCTGGCTGCCGATCACGTACTGGATCACGCCCCAAAGAAACATGATGGTCGCGAGCGTAAACAGCAACACAATCACCGGATACAGAATCTGGGATGTGATCTTATTGATGATGCAGGCAATGGGGGAGGATGAGGTAAGGCAGGACATGGGCTATATTCTTATGGTCCTTTCCGTTAGAACGAACAAGTAGCTGGATCGTAGTCAATGCATGCTGAATTACATACGTCATGGCAAGGAGGTGTATTGATGTCATAGCTAAAATAATTCCTGCAATACTGCTCTTTTGCGGAATAATCTTGTTGGGGCAAACACTCTAGGCACTTTGCATAATTCTGTTGCCAGACATTTTCTGAACAACTGTCATTTTGCGATCCGCCATTTCCACCAGACGTTCCGGTGCTTCCTCCTGAAGGAAATCCTCCAGTTCCTCCAGTTCCTCCATTATGATACCCGCCCGTGCTTCCAGTAAAACTCGGAATGTTGATGGGCCCGAGTTGCGGAATGATATTGATCGGCTGTCCAGTAATCCCGAAGTAGCTTTGCAGCGCCAGGACAATGCCGGTAACGCTTGCGAGCACGAAAAACGCAATCACGCCGTACCAGAGAATGGCACGGGACTTTTTTAGCTGCTCAGGATTTCCGGCTGCGGCGATAAATTTGATAATGCCCCAGACGAAAACCATGATCGCCACGATATCGAGCAGGATAATAATCTGCGTCGCGGTTCGGATCAGATTGACGATGATTTGGTTGATCTGGGACGGGGGCATAGGCGCTTCTCTTACCTGCATCCCGCCCCTTATACAAAAGGCGGGAAAAGGAAAGATAAGAAATCTTATTGAATACCGCCAGTAACAGGCACGATAATCGGGGTAAAGCCCCCGCCCGCGGTTACGCCAAAGTACGACTGCAGGAACGTAATCAGGCCGAATACCGATGCAAGCACAGCCATGGCGATTACGCCCCACCACATGAATGACTTTGCCTCTTTGATCTTCGCCGGATCGCCTGCTGCAAGGATCAGCCTGACCGCTCCCCAGACGAATACGAGCAAGGCAAGGACAAAGAGCAGGGTGATGACTAAACGGGCAAGACCCGTAAAGTTGGTTACGATGGTGTTGACCTGGGTTGGATTCGGGCTTCCCTGGATCGGAGTGCCTTGTGCGAACGCGAGCGCCGGAATGAGCACGGAGGTTGCGATAATTGCGGAACGATAAATCGATGATTTTGACATATAATATTTTGCTTAACTTACGATACGCGACCTTTTATAAGTTTGAAAAAAATGTTTTTGCCGCAGTGGCGAGTAGCTTGGCGCTGACAATCACGCCGACGCCGACAAGCACCCACATCAGATTTTTGCGCGCGTCTTTGATCTTGCCCGGTTCTCCCTGTATTGCCGCGAACACGAATTGAAACCCGACCACAATAATGGCAAACACCGCAATAGTAACGGCAACCGGAGTCAGCTGGCCTATGATGGACGTGACCAGGTCCGTGATAGATGTGGTTCTCTGCCCAAGCGGATTTTCAATGGTTACGTCCGCGCGCGCAGCCAGGATACTGTTTCCGATCATACCATAGAAAAGCCCGATATGCAAAAGTGATGTTTTCCACATGTGGCGGAGGTTGAGGGGCATAGTTTCAGTATAACGCGGGAAAGAAATTGGAGCAATGGGGATAAAATTCAGAAACTATCCTCCCAATTTTGATTGGCAGCTATTGAGTTTTTGGACATAGTTTCGGCTTTCCTGCCATCCCGAATTCTTGGGGCAATTTCCGGCAAGGAATCCGGGGGGGCACACTGTACTTTGTTCAATTGCAGCGGGTCCTCCATTATATCCGAGTGCCGCGCAATCATGGTTGCCACCGCACTTGTTCAGAAGTTTCGCGTATTCTGTTGCTCCGGCTTCAAGTCCGTTTTCGGCCGTTTGAAGCCACTCGCAACTTTGACGGGCCGTGGACGGGAGTACTTGCGTGATGCCACAGGCGCACCCGTACTTACCGCAATTTTTTGCATTTGGATTGGCGCTGGATTCTGTTAGGACGAGAGCTCTGAATCGATTGGGAGGTATCCCATGTCGTTGCGCCGCGTGAGCGATGGCCGTGTCCAGAGGAGGACTTATAGATTGAGTGCTGCAACTGCCTGCACGAGCGCCCATCACGCTAGAGCGATCTTGGATGGCTTGTTTTACACCGGGGTCACACACATCAAATCCATATGCATCTTTAGTAGTAAATCCTTTGGGGCATTGCAGTTCAACCGGGATCACGTCTACTGGGCCGCCGAACGTGGGGATTCGCGCCGCTTCCTCATTGCACACGATTTTATTCCACGGTCTAAAATAGCCGCTCTGCTGCGCCCCCAAAAATTTCAGTATCGAGTCCACTCCAATCCAGGCAAAAAACACGATTGCAAGACCGAGAAAAACGTTTTTGAGAACACTCTTTCCTTTCGTGATGGATGAGACCTGTCCGCCCAGACCTCCCATGATCATGAGAAACCCGCCGTAGAAGATCATGACTGCGGCAATGGGGATGGATAAGTAGAGCCAGATGAAATTAAAACCTTTCTGTAACAGAGCAAACAGATCGCAGATGGAGCAGATATTGGTCATGGGGCTTAACTTGCCCGGGGTTCCCTGGCCCTGGCCCATATGTACGCCGCAGGTTACCAAAGGAGCAAGGTCAACGGCAGAAACGATAAAAGGAACGGCAATCGCGATGCCGGCGAGTATGATGAGGAGAGCAATGTTTTTTTGTCCCATAATACGGGTTACGGATACAATAACTGGATCTGCTGGCCGAGTTTTCCAACGGCGTCCTGGGTTTTTGCGGCTCCGGATGCGATTGCATCAAGCGCTTCGGTAAAGAGGCGGCGGGTTGTTTTCTCATCCGGCACTCTCCATGTAGCCGCGATAAGCGATTGCCGGTAGGCGACGTCGAGCTGTGGGGCAGGGGCGCGGGCGCTCAAAATATCTCGGCGCGCGGCTGGGCGGCCCGATGTCTGCGCGTATGTCTTTGCTCCGTCTCCGGCGCTCGCATAGAGCGCGAATTGCCATGCGGCTCCCGGATTTTTCGATGTTTTGAGCACTGTCGGGAAAAAGTACTGGCCGTACACCACCGGAGATCGCCTGTTGGTCTGCTGGGGAAACGGCGCAATACCAAGATTCAGATGCGGGTTTTTCTCAAGAATGCGGGGGATATCGCTTGAGAGCCCAAAGGTCATGGCTGCCTGTTCCTGGGCGAACATGGTAAACGAGCTTGGCAGGCGGCCAGTCCAGAAAAAGATTGGCGTTGAAGGTATGGTGAACGAGGTGTAGAACTTTACGGCATTCTGCGTGCGTTCATCGAATGAGATGGCTCCGTTCTGGGTTTGCGGCGGCCGGGGCGCGTTTTGGAGGATCATAGAATTTACGATTTCAAACGAGCGCTCGACATTTGCTCCGGCGCCAATCGCGAGCCCCGAGGTAAGAATATCGCCTGCGCTGGAGCGAGTGGTAAGGGACTGGGCCTGACCGATTACTTCATCCCATGTCTTGGGCGGCTGCGCAATGCCTGCCGCATTGAAGATATCCTTATTGTAGAAAAGAATTGGCGTGTCAACAAACAAGGGTAGGCCGATGATATGGTCATCTTTGTCTATGAGGTCGCCGGCAAATGCGTCGGCAAACAGATTGCGGAACTTCCGCGTATCAAAGTTGAATTGCTGCTGCGGAAGGGGAAAGAGCTTGTCGTGGTGTTTAACAATAAAGGATTGGGGCAGAAGCACCATGTCCGGTCCGGTTCCTTCTGCAAGGGCGTTGATGAGCGTATCTTCGAACGTGTCAGGGTTGAGCTTGCGGTAGGTGACCGTAACCGAGGGGTATTGGACATGGAAATCGTCGATAATCCCATGCCAGACGTCTTCGGTGTCTTGGCTTGCCCAAAGAGAAATTGTAACGGCCGCAGGTGGCGGCGTTCTCTTGCCGGGAAGAAGACCGAGCAACGATAAAGTCACTCCCAGAATGATGACGCCAAGAATGATAATACCGATGAGGATAATGCGAGGCATACTGTTCTATTTTATGGTTTTTTGAAAATAAGCCCGTAATGATGGCTGCCGACGGGCAGTTCTCGTTCGAACGAAAATCCGATGTGCGCGGCAGCCCTCCGGATCGTTTCCGCGGATACTCGAAGGGACACCGGGGGTCCGAATGAAGCATCATCCGGCTTCCACTCGATCACTAGTGCCCGGCATCCGGACTTGAGCACGCGAAATGCTTCCTGCAAAATGTTCGTTTTCTTTTCCGACTGGAACAACATATTTGCCATGAGCACCAGGTCAACCGAACCATCGTTGAGCTGTGATCCGTTTGGCAGGTCAAGATCGGCCCAGACCGGCTCGATCTGCAGCAGGTGTTCGAGTTTTGCCTTAGTGCGGATGATCGTAAGTCCGGCCTTCTGAACATCTATCGCGTACACCCTCCCTTCCGGTCCCGTAGCCCTGCCCAACGGTACGCTAAAATACCCGTGCCCGGCGCCAAAATCCGCGATCACGCTCCCCTTTTGCAAAAAAGACATATTGACCAGAGCGCCGATAATCCGCTCCGGATGAAGAAAATTGTCAGGTTGGTCCATATGCTTCTAGTTTACCTTGCAAGCAACAAAAAGAAAAGACCTTTGTATAAAAGCCCGCGATACTATGTCGCGGGCTTAGATGTGCTCTCTGTTATCGATCTTTCTATATAATTATTGAGTGAATAATGCAATTTACTGCAGCGTCATGGTCTACGCCACGGCGTTTCCTGCTCTTATTCTTTTCTCCTCATCGCGCAGAAACATCAAGGTTTCGCGTTTGAGTATCTTGCGGATCCGCGAGAATTTCTCGTATGGCAGAAGCATATTGAGGTCTTGATTGATGATCTCGTCGGTAATATGTTGTTCGACAAACGCAGTCAGTTCCGTGAAAAACTTCGGAATGTCCTTGCCCGTGCGCTCGTGTATCACCTCCGTATTATACCGGTACCCCGCCAGGAAAAAATGATGGATGTCGTAGACATCACGCCCGGCAATGGCCTCGCTGCGCTTATGGCGGTCAATGAGCGCCACGAGTTTATTTGCCATCATAGTCTCCAGTGTCTGACAGGTAATTACGCGGTCAATTTCATGGAATCGCCTTGCCTCGTATGTGTTGGCTTTCGGCGGCGGAACCGCTACGTCGATTTTTATGGTGTTGCGATCTCCCTCCGGCACCTCATATTTCAAAAAGTACTGCGGTACTGTTTTACTCTGGTCGCGTATGATCAGGCCAAGCTCGTTAAAAACACGCTCAAGACGAGCGCGCGTCTTGCCAAGACCGCTTCCCGCTCCCCGATAATCAAAATCGAGATCAATGGAGAACCGGTCCAGATACCCGAGCATAGCCGCGCACGTTCCGCCCTTAAAGGCCAGCACATCGGCAAGATGCGCGTCATCGCAGATGCCAGTAAGCACTCGGTAAAGCCATGCTTTATGTATGGCATCTTTGGATTGCGGCAATATCATGTCAGCCATAATGTTTTGAAGTGAACCGATACCCCAGTTCTTTTTGAAGAATGCGCACTTTTTTCCAATCAACAGCGCTGGAGGCGTCAACATACGCATGAGGATTGAAATACAGCAGATCCGCCATTGCCCGCTCACGAGTTGCTTTTCGTACTCCATTCTCGGCCATAATAATACCGTTTTGTTGGTATAAAAATTTATCGGCAAGCTTGCGACAGTAATAGCGGCGGTCGGCAATGGAGAATTTTTTTGTCTTCCCGCTGATGAGCGTAACTGCCGGCACCTCTTGCTGTATCATCCCCGCCTCGGCAAGAATACTCTCGGCACTTACGTAGGAATAGCCATGAAGGGCTTTCGTACCCAAGAGCAGCGGGTCGATCTTTGCCGGCGGCTTGATCGAGTAAAATCCTTTATAAATGCGGAAAAGGAGTCCCTGCTCGATGTAGCGCTTGAGCGTGGTATAGAGGGTATTTTTGTTGGTGATATGCCAAAGATTGGCAAGGTCATCGCTATGAAAAACGATTTCACCAAGTTTGGCCAGCTCCGCAAACCTGCTTAGATACTTATTTTTTGCATTTTTAGTCATAAATTATCCTGTACTTACATGTACAGGATAATAAATAGGAAACCGGATGTCAAGGTATATGCTGATGTAACTTTGCTCACAGCGTCGTAATCGACGCCACGGCGTCTCCGGCGTCCATGCGCATGATGCGCACGCCCTGGGTGGCGCGGCCCAGTTTGGCGATGGCAGCCAAGGGAGTGCGGATAACCTGGCCTTTGCGGGAGATGGCGATAAGCTCCTCTCCTTCAACATTGTCAACGATGCGGCTGCTTACGAGCGCTCCGGTTTTTGGCGTCACTTTTGCGGTCTTGATGCCTGATCCGCCCCGCTTTTGGCGTTTATACTCCTTCAGGGAAGTTTTCTTGCCGTAGCCGTTTTCCATAACAATCAATAAGTGCTCATGTGCTGACTTCTGATCTCTGACTTCTGATCTCTGAATCACGTCCATGCCCACCACCTCGTCGTCTTTCTTGAGTCGGAGGCCGGTTACGCCTCCGGCGGTGCGGCCCATGGGGCGCACATCGCGCTCGGCAAATCTGATGGCCTGGCCTTTTTTGGTTGCCAGGATCAACTCATCTTTGCCCGAAGTGCTGCGCGCCCATCGCAGCATATCGTCGTTTTTGAGCGTGATCGCGATCAGGCCGTTGCGCCGCACGTTTTCAAACGAGCCCGCCTCCACTTTTTTGATGATACCACGTTTCGTGAGCATGACGATATAGCTTGGAGTTTCGGCTTTCAACTTTCGGCTTTCAACTTTCGGCTTCCCTATGGCAAGAATCGAGGTTACCTGGTCGCTTTGTCCCAAAGACAGAAAGTTGAAAATTGCTTTGCCTTTTGCGGTGCGCGATCCCTCGGGAATTTCGTAGCAGGGCACCTGATATACCTTGCCGGTATTGGTAAAAAAGAAAAGAGACGCATGCGTGTTGCACGTGAGCAAATGCTCCACCACGTCCTCTTCCTTGGTTTCCATGCCGATCAACCCCTTGCCGCCGCGCTTCTGGATGCGGTAGTGTTCCGGCTTGATGCGCTTGATATAGCCGCCGCGCGTGAGCATAACCACTACTTCTTCGTCCGGAATGAGATCTTTATCGGAGAGTTCTTTTGGCGATGAGCGCACCACTTTAGTGCGGCGTTCGTCTCCGTATTTTCCCCTGATCTCAACCAGCTCGTCTTTCACGACTGTGCGGATTTTTTTCGGGTCTTTGAGAAGCGCCTGCAAAGACGCCGCAGCGAGAAGTTTTTCTTTAAGTTCGTCCTCGATTTTCTGGCGCTCAAGCCCGGCAAGGGTCTGGAGCCGCATCTCAAGGATCGCGGTTGCCTGTATATCGGACAAATCAAAGCGTTTCATCAGGTTTGCATGCGCCTCCTCTTTGTCCTTAGATTTTTTGATCGTATCGATGATCGTATCGATGTGATCAAGGGCTTTTTTCAGGCCTTCGAGAATGTGAATGCGGTCGAGCGTGCGGCTGAGGTCGAATTTAGCGCGGCGCGTGACCACCTCGATGCGGTGCTTCACGAATTCCTCGAGCACATGTTTAATCGAAAGCACTTGCGGCTGGATGCCGTCCACCAATGCGATCATGTTCATGTGAAAACTTTTCTCAAGATCGGTGTGGCGGTAGAGGTTGTTGAGCACTTTTTGCGGCTGGGCATCGGCTTTGAGCTCCACGACTACGCGCAGCCCGTCGCGGTCCGACTCGTCGCGCAGATCCCGGATGCCCTCCATTTTCTTTTCTTGCACCAATTCCGCGATTTTGGTGATGAGCTCGGCCTTGTTCACCTGGTAGGGGATCTCGGTGATGATGATTTGATAGCCTTTCATAGCTCCGCTTGCGGAGCGTGACGAATTGCCTTCTTCGATCTCCGCTTTTCCGCGCGTGAGAATGGAACCCTTGCCGGTGGCATACGCAGCCCTAATTTCTTTTTCGTTGAAAATAATGCCGCCGGTGGGGAAGTCCGGACCTTTGACGAACTCCATGAGGTCATCGGTGGTTGCGTCGGGGTTGTCGATCACGTGCACGAGCGCGTCAATGGTTTCGCCCAGATTGTGCGGCGGGATGCTGGTCGCCATGCCCACGGCAATGCCCAGCGTGCCGTTGAGCAGGAGGTTGGGCACGGCTGCGGGCAGCACCACCGGCTCCTGATGCGCGCCGTCGTAGTTGTCGCGAAAATCCACCGTCTCTTTTTCGATGTCCCGTAAAAGCTCTTCGGCAATGCGCGTCATGCGCGCTTCGGTATAGCGGTATGCAGCTGCGGAATCGCCGTCTACGGAGCCGAAGTTTCCCTGGCCGTCTACGAGCGGATACCGGAGCGAGAAATCCTGCGCCATGCGCACCATTGAATCGTACAGAGCCGTATCACCGTGCGGATGGTATCGCGCCAGAGAATTACCGACGATATTTGCCGACTTGGTAAACTTGCTGTTGTAGTGAAGTCCGAGCTCATGCATGACGTATAAAATCCGCCGGTGCACGGGCTTGAGGCCGTCACGGACATCCGGAAGCGCGCGCATCACGATCACGGACATGGCATAGTCCAGATACGAGTCGCGCATCTCGTCCACAATTTCCCGCTGTTGTACTTTTCCGATATCGGACATAGAGAGTAATTATAACCCGGTTTGCAAAATCAAAAAGTAGCCATTAAAATGGTGCTTCATTTTGAAAATATTAAAACCTTGCAACTCTTTTTTCGAGAATACCTCCTCTAATTTTTTGCGACTGTCTCGTTCTTGCGCTTCGTTATGACAAGGTAAGACGAAATTGAGCGTGTCGTCTTTTATTTCTGGATATTTTTTCGTATTTAGGATATTACCTTCGGCTTTGACTTCGGTCATAATTCTGAACCTTAGTTTCACGGATGCTTTTTCTACGTTGCGTACTTTACTGAAATTTTGCTGTTGGGACAACAGAGCGACCAGCGTTTGATTTAACTCATCAGAAATTTCTTTTCCGCTTTCTTTGAGCCGTTCAACCAATACCTGATGAAAAGATTGACTGATAAGATCAGACACTTTTATGGTTTCAAAAAAACTTCCGTACACGAGACAAACCTTCGTATGATTTTTATTTTTTCCTCTCACCAAGTAAAATACGTCTCTTGTCGACAGGGAGAATACATCATTACCAGCGCTCTCCATTTGTTTTTTGATGATGCTATTTTTGCCGGTAATGATGTCCTCAATCTTTTTGCTTCTTGACGGAATGGTCGAATTAAAGGAGGAAACCGTATAAGAGTTACTGTCTTTCAATTCAATGAGTTCTCCGCCCGTAAATATTTTTCTGTCTTTGTTAAGACGAATTGCCAAATCAGGAAATACTCCCTTGTTTCTGCATGCTAATAATTTTTGATCGAAAGGAAATTGCTCCAACCTTTTCACTTTCTTGAAGAGGTGTTTCTGTAGGACCAACGAATAAAAAAAGTGATTGATAGAATACATCATAACGTGAATGATAAACTGGGCTGTTTTTTTTTGTCGGGAAGAGCGTACGAGGGATTAACGCTCCATATCTCTTTTAGATTTTCTGTATAACCATATTCTTTATAGAACTTCATCACATTGTCGGCTTGGCTTATTTTTTCCATGCGAGATCGAATTCCTTTTATATTGTCTGGATCAATTTCAACTCCGATGGATTTTCTTCCCATTTGTCGTGCGGCAACCAGCGCTGTTCCGGTTCCAGCAAAGGGGTCCAGCACCGTATCACCTATTTTTGTAGACGAGAGGATTATTCTTACGAGAAGTGCGAGCGGCGATTGCTGTTTATGAAATCGCTCGCCATTTTCTTTTTTAATTGCCTCTTCTCCGGCAAAATAACCCGCGGTTAATTCTCGTATATCGTCCCAAATATCAGTGAGGTAGATGCCGTTTTCTCTTTCATATTTGTAATTTGGCGGCAACGGTGGTGAAATTCGCAAGCGATTAAACACTCTTGACTTTTTCCCTTTAGTAGCAAAGGCAATAATCTGATAATGCTTGCCGAATTTATTGGAACATGGAACTGCCGAAGTTTTTTTCTTCCAGATAATGAGATTTTGAAATGACCAGCCGGTCTCATAAAGACACTGTAAAACAAATTTTACATTTTTTTCCCGTTGCATAAAGTATAGGGCACCACCATCCGAGGTTATTTCAAAAACACCCCTACAGACATCTTTCATCATCTGCCAATAGGTATCTTCGGGCAAGTTATCATTCCAAGAACTATACTCTTTATCCTGATTAAAAGGCGGGTCCAAAAAGGTTAAATCAACACTCGCGCCGGATTTCTTGCCGGAAAGATATTTTAAACAATCTTCATGTATGATTGTATGATGATGTATAGCTTTCATAAATCAAGAAGGCGTAAAATTTATATTCCCGGCAGGTCTTCAATAGGGGGTAAATTATCTGACGGCGATGCTACGGGCGGTATAGGGGCGGGCGTGGCGGGCGGCGGCTGGGGTTCGTCCCCCATTTTATTGAACAGTTCATCAATGGGTTGGGATTGCGAAGGCGAGGACGATGCGTTCGTTAATGACGCGCTTGATGCGGCCGGATATTCGCCGCGGAAAAGCCGGACCAGATCTCTCCACGACTCCATGAGCCCCTGGATAGGGGAGATTATTCGACTTGGTTCATTGCCCTGGGCGGCGCTTGCGGGAATAGTTGGTTGGTCTTGGTTTCCGCTTGTCTGGATTATTGAGAGGTCGAATTCTGAGCCGAGCAAAGGCAGGCGAGCTGATACTCCGGCTGTCCATGCAAAAAAAAGCATAACGCCCCCAATGCAAAGAGCAATTCCTGCAATGACCTTGCGGGTGTGTTCGGAGCGCGATGCAATAAAATTGAAGATTTTTTGTGCCATGGGAATTTATCCTCCGAATCCTTGGCGCAGGAGGACCACCTCGGTTTTTTCCTCCGCGCCAATGTCTTTTTTCTTGATGGTAAACTTTTCAACCGGCGTTACCGTGCCCGCGCCCATTTCTTTCAAAAACAGGTCAACGCCGTCGATCTTGAACGAAAGTCCTTTGACCGCGTAGTGCATTGGGATTACGAATCTGGGTTCCAGTTGCTTCACTATCTTTGCCGCCTGTTTCGCGTCAACCGTGTAGGTGCCGCCAACCGGGATCATGAGTATATCAACGTCTCCGATCTCGTCTGCGGTTTCCGGGCGCAGTGCATCCTCGCCAAAATCACCAAGGTGCGCGATGGTCAGGTCTTCGATATTGATCGTATACATGGTGTTCAGGCCGCGCTCGGCGCCGTGCGCACTGTCGTGGAATGTCTCAATGCCGTGGATGTAGACACCGCTGGTCTCGTATTCGCCGGGGCTGTCTACGATAAAGGGCTCGCCCCCAAGGGTTTCGGTATTATTATGGTCAAAATGTCCGTGCGAGATCGTAACTATACCGGCTCGCATTCGCGGCGGGGTCAAGCCGATATCTTTGGCAAAAGGATCGGTTACTAATACCAGATCTCCGGATTGAATTTTGAAACATGAATGGCCGTACCGGGTGATGATCATGTATTGGAATGACAAATATCAAACTACAAATGTCAAAAAGAAGCCATTTTTTTGAGCTTTGACATTGATTTGATATTTGTCATTTGAACTTTGAGTTTAGTATACCATACTTTTGCCTCTCTTGCCAAATTATGCCTCATCGGCTATACTCCGAAAATGCAATCACCTCATAATACCAGCGAGCCGCGCCATCCCATGGAGCAGATTTTACGCAACAGCACAGCTCCATTTGTGAAAATCGGAGATATTGTCGAGGGAGCGGTTATTGAGAAAAAGGGAGGGAAAATCTTTGTTGATCTTGGCCCGTGGGGCGTGGGCGTGGTATACGGCCGGGAATATTACGCGGCCGAGGAACTGATCAAAGCCATGAGCCCGGGCGAGCGGATCAGCGCGAAAGTGGTGGATCTGGACAATGAAGAAGGGTACAAGGAACTCTCCTTGCAGGAAGCCGGTCGAGAAAAACGCTGGCTTGACCTGAAGAAAATGAAAGATGACAACATCGTGCTTGAACTGTCGGTGCAAAAGGCAAATACCGGCGGGCTGATTTTGCATCTGCCCGGCATCGAAGGATTTTTGCCCGCATCGCAGCTCTCGTCGAAAAACTATCCCCGGGTGGATGGCGGCGACAAAGACAAGATCTATCAGGAACTGCAGAAATTGGTGGGCAAACCCATAAAAGTACGCGTGCTCGATCTTGATCCGCATGAGAATAAGCTCATTTTTACCGAAAAAGGCCTGTCTCAGGATGCGGTTCGTGAGCGTGTTTCGCACTGTACAGTAGGCGATATCGTAGAAGGAATTATTACCGGCGTGGTGGATTTTGGCGCGTTCATGAAATTTCATCTTTCTTCGGAGAAAAAAGATGTCCTGAACGAAGCTTCAGCGGAGTCGAAGGATCACGTTGATGCCGATGAAGAATCGACTCTCGAAGGCCTGGTCCACCTCTCCGAAATTGACTGGATTCTGATCGAGAACCCGCGCGAGGTGTTAAAGCCCGGAGACAAAGTCCGCGCCAAGATCATCGAAATCCAGGGAGACAAAATCTCGCTCTCGCTCAAACAACTTAAAACAGACCCGTGGTCAAAAGTTGCCGACACTTTTCACAAGGGAGATGAGATTAGTGGCACGGTAACCCGCCTCAACCCGTTCGGCGCGTTCGTGGAGGTGGCAAAAGACATCCAGGGTCTTGCTCACGTCTCCGAATTCGGCACGGAAAAGCAGATGCGAGAAGCGCTCAAAATGGGCGAGAAATACCAGTTCAAGATTTTACTGGTGGAACCCAAAGACCATCGGATGTCGCTGGGGATGGGGAAAACTGCTATTGACAAACTTGAGAGATAGGAATATAATTTATCCAAGGTTGACGATTCTGCTCCTCGGAGCCCTCCGAGCCCAAGAGATCCCCGAAAGGGGTTCTTTTATTTGGTAGATTTCGTGGTATGCCATCTTCGTGGATTCGGGGGCCGAGTCCGGAGGGCTTCCGGGAGATGGATCGTCAACCATTCTCATGGGGTTCGACTCCCCCTCGGTCCACCAAGACAAAACTTTTCGGCTTTTTGAGAGCCAGATCGTGGGCGGCACAAAGTGCCGCCCATTGATTTTGCCCCGATGAATCCTCTCCGCTCGGCGCGGCGAGCCGCGTCTCGCGGTTGGCCAAAACAAGGTTCGAGCCGAACAAAGTTCGGCAAGCAACCTTTTTCGCAAAAAGGTTGCTCTCTTGTGCGATTTTAGAGTCCCCTTTGGGGTTCAATCCCCTCGCCCTTAGGCGACTCTTTAGTTTAAGAACTTAAGCTGATATGCTGGATGCATGTCAGACCGGTATCGCAAAACCCCTCACGTCATCTACGAATGCAAGTACCATATCTGCTGGATTCCCAAGTATCGGTATCCCATACTCACCGGTCAGGTAGCGCTGCGGGTACGGGAG
>JACPYI010000019.1 GCA_016196115.1 Candidatus Sungiibacteriota bacterium | reverse complement strand
TGAAGGAGGGTGCTACGCCAAAGTCATCCGGCTCTCGCGCCAGGCCGAACCGCAGATATATGAAGAAACAAAGCGGTTTGGCACCATTTTGGAAAACGTCGTGATGGATGAAGCAACGCGCATGGTAAATCTTGACGACGCCTCGCTCACCGAGAACACCCGCGCGGCGTATACAATTCGCTCTCTTCCCAACGCATATCCAAAGGCCGTTGCCCCGCACCCGTCGCATATTTTCATGCTTACCTGCGACGCATTTGGCGTCCTGCCTCCTCTTTCAAAGTTGACGCTCGAGCAAGCGGTCTACCATTTTCTCTTGGGGTACACCGCAAAACTTGCGGGTACGGAGCGGGGAATAGAGGAGCCGCAGGCAACGTTCAGCCCTTGCTTTGGCGCGCCGTTTTTGCCCTTGCCCCCTTCCCGTTACGCAAAGCTTTTGAAAGAAAAGATAGCAAAAAACAACGTGCAATGCTGGCTCGTCAATACCGGATGGACCGGTGGCTCCCTTGGCGTAGGTAAGCGCATAGCGATTGTCCATACAAGGCAAATGATCCAAGCCGCGATTCAGGGCTTGCTGGCGAGCGCGCCGACAAAGACCCACCCTATCTTTGGCATTGACGCGATCCAAGCATGCCCGGGAGTTCCTTCATCGCTCCTTGACCCGCGTGTCTCGTGGAGCGAGGAGCAGGTATACGACAAAAAAGCAAAGGACCTCGCCACGCTGTTTTCAAAAAACGCCCTCACATTCAAGTAAAACGCTGGCAGTTTGCGCGTTCAGAGCAATGTTATTACATGTGGGTGAATACCCCGCAGCTTTGCTGCGGGGATGACCCCCCCCCAAGAAGTCGGCGGAGCCGACGCCTCTTTGGATGGAAGCCGCCCAGATACCCTGAACCTAAGCGAAGCGCATGGTGCAGGGTCGGCTTCATTCTTGACGTTCTTTTTTAGTCCATGTACATTGAACGCATGAAGATAAGAATAATAAAGGATACGATACAACGAGATGAGCTTCGAAAATTGGCGAGGGAGGGATTCGGCGGTTTGGTCAAAGCGGTCGTGGATTTGGAACGAGGGCTGATGGCAATCGGGGGAGAGTTGCATGCGGACGAAGAAGCGTTTCTTCTCAAAGAAGGATCCAAACAGCAATATCTCTGGGGGGTCAACCTTTATCCCGACGAGTCCGCAGAGCATTGGATTGAATTTGATTCAATGATTAACGTGCGTCCTTCTCAAAACAATCGATCGCGCGGCATAGAAGATTCCTCATTGCGAGAGCAGATCGTAAGAATTGTTGGGGAACTTGTCGTCCGATGAATGCCATGACTTACTATCATACATCGCTTGCCGAGGGCCGGTGGCAAACCTTTTCATTCTTTGAGCAGATGGCAAATATTGGCAGTGAAGTCCACCGGGCGCTTATGTGGCAGGAGAAGAACAAGGGGCACTTTGACTTGGCAATCGACCGTGCCCTTGAACTTTTTGATTTCACCCTCGAGGACCCTCGTTGGCGCGGACCAAAATTAAAAGAACTCGCGCGCGCGCGCGAACTTCTTTGCTACGCCGCGTTCGGCGAAAATCCCTATCATACCGATCTCGCCGACCTCGACAAGTATTTTTTCACTTTCGCTTTTGCCGCCCGTCTGAAGCGATAGCATCTTGACTTTCTTTTTGAGACGGATATACTGAATACATGAAAACATACGATTCCCAAGTTTGCTGCTGCGCGAATTGCGCTTCCACAAAGCCGGGAATTTTGCGTTGACATAACCACCTCCGTTCTTCATCGCGCTCCCGGCAACGGGAGCGTTTTTTTGTTTGCGCTCCCCCGCGATTTTTGTCAAGCGTTAGTAATTTAGTTTTCGTTGCTAATGGTCTCGACCAAATTGGCTAAATTGATAAGGACGAAAACCGCGGGCGATCGGAGAGGTCGATCGCTTTCTTTGTCCCAAATCCCCAATAAGGAGCTTTAATATGGAAACGGAAGAAGAATTTCTCGAGTGGCTATTAGCTCTTATTGTTAACTGTGAGAAGATGTATCGAGAACATCTTGATCTTGAGGGTGATGAACTCAAAAAGAAAGTTTGCGAGGTCATCAATCGTGCTCTCTCGGCTAAAGATAACGGCGTAACACATTAGAAGGGAGAAATTTCTATGTGCGACCCTTATACCATCCCTAACTAACTCCTGAACATTGTATTGTAATCCATTCGTATCCAGTCAATCGCCGCATGGCGGCGTGGTCATCGGTCACAGCGATAAGATTTTCTTCAATTGCTTTTTCCTGCTCCTCAATCGTTTTGAAAATAGTATTGGCGGTTGCTTTGCGTAGTTCTTCGAAGAACCGTTCAGCGGGATTCAGTTCCGGTGAATAGGGCGGGAGGAAAAGGACGATAAGTCCGGGGATTTCTCTGTGAATCTTCGGTCGATGGCAGGGTGCGTTGTCCCAGACCACAATGACGGTTCTGTCAGGATGCTGTTTCTTGAGTTCCAGAAGAAATACATGCGCGGCCTCTGTATCAAACCCGTCAATCCCCGAGAGATGGAAGCTCTCCCCCGAGAGCGGAGCCACCGCTGAGAAGAGATAGCGATTGTCAAAGGCTTTCTGGCTGTCAATCACCGTCCGTTCTCCCACCCGCGACCAGCTTCGTCGGAAGTTCGAGATCAATCCATAGCGCATCTCGTCTGAGAAATACAATTCGAACGGTCTGTCTTTCAACGGCTCCAGAAATGGGGCAAGCCCCCTTTTTTGAAGGCAGCTTGCCTTTCTTTATTGCCCTGTACGGGATGGGGACGGGCTGATTTGTATGAATAATTGAGCTGGCGCATACGATACCACACGGTCTGCTCAGGAACGTCTTTCTTATGATGTTCTTTCAGCCATTGCCGCATCCGGGGAACAGACCAATATCCGCCTTTATCGATTTCTTTCGCCAGATTTTCAAACACTACAGTGTCCCATTTGGGATTTCCTTCGGGGCGGCCGCCAACTCCAAGTTTTAACGCATCAGTTCCGCCTTCGTTGTAAAGAGTGATCCAGGATATGACGGAAGTCCGCGAAACGACAAACGACTGGGCGACATACGTTCGTGTTTTCCCTTCCTTCAGGGAGATTATTGCCCGGATTCGTGTCTTCTGGGCTTCATTATCCGACCTTTTAACTGCCTGACGTAGCGCGGCTATGGTATCACGCTCTTGTATTGGTATGTGTGCCATGTTTCCAGTATGGCACACGTGGACATATTGTTCAATGGTTAGTTAGGGATGGTATTA
>JACPYI010000006.1 GCA_016196115.1 Candidatus Sungiibacteriota bacterium | reverse complement strand
TATGGCGCATGAGATGAGCGACAATGTGTGTGGCGCCATGATGCAGAAAGCAAAATACGAATTATTCAAATCATTTTCATCCCCCAGGAAGTGACGGCGACCGATTTCATTTCAGGCTCATATGTGGATTGGAAAATACTGGGCTAGTTATCCACATGACTTGTCTGGGTGCTGGTTTTCCTGCTAGTATGGTATTACTATGCTCTTGGCTCCGGATACAAAGCTGCATTCGCGCGAACACGTGCTTGCCGAGGATCTTTCTCAGATGCTGCACGAGCCAAAGCGATTTGCCGCGTATCTGGGGATCGCGAAGCGCTATGACGAGTCAGACCTTCGGGCGCTGGCACGTTATGTGGTAGAAAAAAAGGATCTGCCGGTAGAGGTGCGGGGGAAATATTTTTTTGCATCGCTCAGGAGATTGATCAGAAAGCCGGAGGTCAAAAAAGCAAAAAGGAGAACGAAAAAAAAGAAAAATGGAAAAAGAGCAAAATACAATGGCAATAGTAAAAGAGCCGGATCGCGTGCTCCGCAAAAAAGCAGCTGAGGTTGCCCTTGCCGATATCAAGAGTTCCCGTATTCAAAAGTTGCTTGCAGCCATGAGAGAAACATTGAGCGAAACTCAGGACGGGGTGGGCTTGGCAGCGCCGCAAGCTGGCGAGTCGCTGCGGATTTTCATTGTTTCGGAGGAAGCCGAGGAAATCGATCGCGCGGAAAAGGCCGGCTGGCAACGGCGCAAAAGAAAAACCCCGGAGAAAAAGGAGCAAGAGCCCTACGAAAAACGCGCGTGGAAATATTATGTCTTCATCAATCCGGTCGTAAAGAAAGTTTCCCGCAAGATGCTCGAGGATGCCGAGGGCTGCCTTTCGGTTCCGCAAAAATACGGGATCGTCATGCGCCATGAGAAAATCACGGTTGAGGCATATAACGAGTGTGCAAAAAAAATCATCCGCGGCAGCTCTCGCTTTTTTGCCCGGGTGATGCAGCATGAACTTGACCATCTGGAGGGAACACTTTTTATAGACAAGGTGAAGCAGTTTATTGAGGCGGAAAAGCCGGGAAAAAATTAGCCATTATGAAATTTTCCGTCAACCCCTCAATCCTCTTCCTCGGCACTCCGGAATTCAGTATTCCTGCGCTTGATGCGCTGATTGCCGGAAAGTATGATCTTGTCGGTGCGGTGACCAATCCGGACGAGCCGGTCGGGAGAAAAAGGATACTTACTTCCCCGCCGGTAAAATTGCTTGCCCAAAAACACTCCATTCCGGTTTTCCAGCCGGAAAAGCTCAAGCGCGAGCTTTGGGACCGTCAGATTCCGGCCGCGGATCTTTTGGTGGTTGCGGCATACGGCAAGATCATTCCGAAATCTATTCTCGAGATTCCGAAATACGGCACGCTCAACATCCATCCCTCTTTGCTCCCGCGCTGGCGAGGCGCGTCCCCGATCCAGTCCGCGATCCTTGCCGGAGACGCCGACACCGGGGTTACGATCATGCAGGTTGACGAGCGGATGGATCACGGCCCGGTCGTGGCGCAACAGATCATACCTATCGGCAATCGAAAAGTCACCTATTCTCGACTTCATGATGAACTTGCTGAGATCGGTGCCAAGCTTCTGCTTGAGACCATTCCCGGTTATATTTCCGGCGCGATCACGCCAACTCCGCAAGATGATGCGAAAGCCATCTATTGTGCCGTACTCGCCAAAGACGACGGCCGCATTGACTGGAATAAATCCGCTGAAGAAATCGAGCGCATGGTGCGCGCATTCGATCTCTGGCCCGGCGCGTGGACTACATGGTCTGTACCAGACAGTCGCAGCTACCGGATTCATATTGACGAGGCAGATTTGATACGCGATCATAACCCCGCCGGTACTCCGGGTCTTGTGTGGAGTAATGTTGACCCCCCTTCGTCCCGACCCGTCGGGACTTCGGAGGGATTATTTTCCTTGAAAGAAAATAAAAAAGCCCTGCTCGTACAAACGGGCAAGGGCAGTATTGAGATCAGACGCGCAACACTTGAAGGAAAAAAATCTCTCACCGGAGCAGAATTGCTCCACGGCTATCCGCGGCTAGTTGGAGCTATTTTCACTTAATTCTCTTCATTATTATCCTTTCCATAGAGGGTGTGGAAAACTCATGTACTAAGCAAATTGGACGGCCGTCATAAATGCTTAGTAAATTTTGAAATACGGCAGCTGTCGGCTTTACTCCTCATCTTTCTTGAATAATCGATTCAAATACATCGTGCAGATTACGACGATAAGCGTTATGAGAAACGCGTAGATAATCTGTTCTCTCATGCGCATACTATACCACCGGTTCCGGCGATGTTCAAATTCCGCAAACCGGGCTATACTGACCTCATGGACGCGACGCTTCTTTTCGGCGAATATTTCATCTGGCACTACGGGAAAAGCATCCGGGATTTTTTTGCGGTCTGGGGAAACCTGCTCTGGTTCGGATACCATTTTTTCTCGATCGGGCTGCTCGCGCGCACGTTTTTCACGCCTTACCGGCGCTTTCACCAGCAATATGACTGGAGAAACCTCAAACTGGAAACGCTCGGCCAGGACATGCTGCTGAATCTTTTTATGCGTATGCTGGGCATGGCGCTCCGGCTTTGCATACTCGCTGCCGGCCTCATTTTTGAAAGCGTTATTCTGGCCGGAGGCATCGCGTGTTTCGCAATCTGGCTTCTGCTGCCGATCCTAATCCCCTGCATGGCACTGGGAGGCATTTTCTTGCTGTTCGCATGATACTTTGTGTATGTCGCTTCAACCGTTAAAATTCATCGGCGTGCTCGTACTCGATCGCCTGTTTCCGAAAAAAATCAGGGCGTATCTTGATGGCGCGCTCAATTTTGCCATTCAGCTTGCGTGCCTGTATGCCGGCTATGTATTGTTGCCGGAGGCTCCGGCTCCAGTTTCTCTTACGAAAACTCTGGGCGTTCTGCTTTTGCTCATGAGCGTGCGGCTCCTGCTCCTGGCGCTTGACGCTTTTGCGCATGCCCAAACATGGGATTACTCCGGCGATGCGGCCGGCGCATCCGTTCCGGCGCGGCTCACGTATCGTGCCGCCGATATCTGGTATGCCGCGGCAGGATCGTTTTTCCGCATCGAGCGGGTGGCCGTCTCCCGGCTCTCGACAACGCTTGCCGCAAGCGAGGTCGGCCGAAACGTGCTGCTGCGCCTTGGTATGCGCCCGGTTGACTACATTGCGGGTGTTGCGTCACCGCGTGCGCCGAACATCACATCCGAGAATCTGGCAATACCTCTGCTTGCAACGTATATGACGGAGAAAAAGAATACGGCAGGAGAAATCTCCCTTGCGGACCTCCTCACTTTTCTATTTGATACGGATGAATCTTTCAAGGGCTTTCTTCTCGGACGGCAAATCCGCAAAGAAGACCTGGTCGGAGCGTGCCAGTGGATCGAGCGCTCGCTCGCACTTGCGGATAGAAAAAGCCGGTGGTGGAGCAGGAAGAACCTCGGCCGCATTCAGGGAATCGGCAAGAAGTGGTCCTTCGGTTATACGGTTTTTCTCGAACAGTTCTGCCAGCCGCTGCGCCTCTTGCCGACCGCCGGAAAACATGAGCTCATCGGCAAGCAGGCAGAAGTAGAATTGCTCCAATCGGCACTGCTCAAAACCAACGGAGCAAACGTCATGATCATCGGTGAGCCGGGTATTGGCAAACGCACTGTGCTGGAGGGGCTAGCCCGTATGATTGACGAAGGAAAAGTATTTCCCGATCTTGAGCACAAGCAAGTGCTTGAACTGTCTGCAGTCAGCGTTCTTGGTACGGGCAAGACCAAGGGCGAGACCGAAGCGCTGCTTCTGCGCGTTTTCAACGAAGCGGCTGCAGCCAGGAATATCATTTTCGCGATTGACGACTTTCCCGAATTCATCGAGTCGCTCGAGAATCTGGGCACTGTTCCGGGAACTCTGCTTGGGCCTTATCTGGCGAGCCCCCGGCTCCATGTGATCGCGCTCGGCACCACCGCGAGTTTTCGTCGTATTCTTGAGCGCGAAAAGGGGCTGGTGAGCGAATTCACCAAGATCGAACTGGCCGAGCCATCACATGCCGATCTTATTGCGATCATCCAGGATACCGTACCTGCTCTTGAGGAAGCGGCGCATCATCGGATCATGATCACCTACCCGGCAGTTGCGGCCATCGCCGAAGGCGTCGAGCATTATCTGCTGTCAGGCGGCGGCATACCGGAGCGCGCGGTCAATCTGCTTGAGGAAGCCGCCCACGAGAGCATCTCACGCCAGTCACCTTTCTGTACGCAAGAGATCATACTCGAATATCTCAAGAAAAAAACGCATATTCCGCTTGGCGCCATCGAGCAAGACGAAAAAGAAAAGCTATTGAATCTGGAGGACGAGCTGCACAAGCGGGTCATCAACCAGAAAGACGCCATTGCCGCGATCGCAAACGCGATCCGCCGGGCACGCGCGGCCATGAGCGACAGCCGCCGCCCCATCGGCACGTTCCTGTTTCTTGGCCCCACCGGCGTGGGCAAGACCGAGACGGCAAAGGCCCTCGCTGCGGTGTACTTCGGCAATGCTGATGCCATGACACGCTTTGACATGACCGAATACCAGTCCGAAGAAGGCCTGACGCGGCTGATCGGCTCCTCGGCCGCGAACCAGCAAGGCATGCTCGCAAGCGCCATTCGCTCGACTCCGTATGCCGTAGTGCTGCTCGACGAATTCGAGAAGTCGTACGCCAGAGTACAGGATCTCTTTCTGCAGATCCTTGATGAGGGATTCTTCACCGACGGGTTCGGCGAGCGCGTGAGCATGCGCAACTGCATCATCATCGCGACCTCAAACGCCGGGTCGGTCTTCATCCTCGACGCGCTTGAGAAAAAAACACCCGTCAACGAAATGCAGACCGCGGTTATTTCATACATCCAATCGAACGGCATCTTCAAACCGGAGCTGCTCAACCGTTTCGACTCCGTAATCGTCTTCACGCCGCTCGGCCCCGAAGAACTCAAACAGGTCAGCCGCCTGATGCTCGAATCGCTTGCGGCCCGCCTGAAAAAACAAAACCTCGATCTTGCGGTCACCGACGAACTTATTTCTGCAACGGCAACCGGCGGTTATAGCGCCACATTCGGCGCCCGCCCCATGCGCCGCTTCATCCAGGACCGTATCGAAAAGATAATTGCCGACAGGATCATCGCCGGATCCCTCAAAGACGGCGATACGATCACGCTCACCGCGGAAGATCTCAAAATGTGACGCGTTCTCCCAATTCCAATACGCGCACCTCTATGCCCATCGGCTCTAGTATCTGTTTTGCCAGCCGGTGTCCCATCTGGGAATCTTTCAGCATCGCGTCGTGCACCGGTATGCAGATTTTTGGTTTGAGCTCGGCCGCATAATCCACTGCCTCGGCGCTGCGCATCCACGGCGCCGTTACCGGCAGCGCCAAAATCTCGACAAGCTTTGGCAACCCCACTTTTGCGTGCAGAAACGGATTGCTGCGGCTGTAATCCGAAAGAGGCATATTCGCGATCGTGCGTCCATATGTTGCCGGTGCCTCTTTCAGCAGGCCCGGAGGAGGTGCTTCCGGAGCGGACGGATACACAAACGCATCACCCGGATAGAAAAATCTGTTCGCAATAAAAAACCCGGTATTCGGTATCACCGGAATAGATGAGTGAATCAGAGCATGATCCTTTCCAAACGCTTCTATCAAAACGTCTTTGATCAAGATATTTTCTCCGTCCCCGATTTTCTGGTACTCAATCCCTTCCCCCGTCAATACCCTACCCGCTCCTTGGTTGGTCACGATCTTCACCTCCGGGCTGTTCGCCAGAATCACTTTCAAAGACCTCGCATCCAGATGATCCTGATGCTCATGCGTGATCAAAATAACATCCACCTCCCGTACGACATTTTGCATCGTCGAATACGATCCCGGATCAATCAGTATCCGCGCTCCTCCTTCCTCCACCAACAAACAACTGTGCCCGAATTTGGTGATGTGCATATGTTGGCATTATACCATAAACCCGGTCTTTTTTAAATCATCAAAAATTTATTTACTTCGATTCATACTCCCACCCTGGCTGCCACGATTTGGTTTTCCGCCAGTCCTCCGCGAATGCCTGCTCCCATGTCTTGTGTTTGAGCAAAACATCTAACGCAAGTTGCGGAGCTTTATGGGCGACTATCGCGATATTTTTGCCGTCGTAGTTTTGTCTGAGAGAAATTCAAGAAAATTAGCAATCCGGTTTTTTACATCCTCATAACTCTCGCCTTCAGGAAATCTTTTCGTGATGCATTGCTCCTGCATCAGCTCCACAATCACCGATGGTTTGGCGTTATATGCGCCGTAATTGCATTCCCGCAATCTCGCATCCGGCATGATTGGCGCCTCTCCGTCAAAAGCCAATTTTGCCGAGTCAATTGCCCGTTTCAGATCAGAACAAAAAACCGCACCAAATTTTCTATCTTTGGTCTGCTCTCGTAATTTCTTTGCCTGCCTTACTCCCAACTCCGAAAGTTCAGCATCAAACCAGCCCGAAGAAATCTCTTTCTCATTGTCAGTTGTCGTTCCGTGCACGAAGTACGTGATGTTTATGGACATATAGTCATCAGTTGGAAACCTGAAAATATTTTGATGAGCCGTTCCAGGCCTTGGAATGTGCATTTTTTACATAATAGACCTGTTGCCTTTTAATAAATCTGCCGCAGGAGTATCATGGAGGAGTACCCATAACCAAGGTATTCTCTATGATGAACATTGAAAGAGTATTGAGGAATGAGCGTCTGATGCATGCGCTGACGGGCATGAGCGCAAAG
>JACPYI010000017.1 GCA_016196115.1 Candidatus Sungiibacteriota bacterium | reverse complement strand
GGGCAAAAGCCATGGAGGTCAATACATCCGTGATTGATACCTTCCTTCATCGGCAACCAGACAAGGGATTCTTTGAGGTCATGCTTCCCAAACTGAAAGAATTGCGCGGAGAGGCGTAGTTCGGAGTGGTGAGTAGGTACTCTGGAATGATTTGACTTTCTACCCATCTTATACTATCATATTCCCATGTTCCAAACGCTCGGTCCCAAAGGCTGGGCAATGAAAAACTCCCATAATCTCTCCAAAGGAGGTAATAAAATGGGAGCAGTAGACCGGTTTTTAGAAATTTCGTTGGAGCCGAAGTTCGCCGGGTGGCCGCTGGTAGGCGAGTATGAGCTTGGGGAACGGATTCCGTTCTTTGGGCAGGTACTCAACTATAAGTTGGAAACCGGTAATGGAGTGGAGGACTACACTTCACTGCTCCGTCACTTCGGCTGGGTGGTTGTGTTCGGGGTTACCAGCCTTCAGGCTGTTGTTACTCTCGTCCAGTGGAAGCCAGGGCACAATCGAGCTGGATGGGAGTTGCCTCCCGGGGGTATCGGCCGGGTCCGGTCGGACGCGACCCACGAAGAAATTTTGACCCGAACGCAGGAGTTTTATCTGCGTGAGACCGGATATGCCGGGGGCCAGTGGACCCGGCTCGGGGAAGCCATGATAGAAACTGGGAAGTATCGGGGATCAAGCCCGGACGACCATGGCCTGCCAGCACATATGTACATTGCCACGGATTTGGAACGGGTTGCTGAGGCTCGTAAACCGAACCCCAACGAGATCATGGAAACGCTACTCGTGCCCCTGGACGAGTTTTGGGACGTGATCCGTTCAGGGTTATTCAAAGAGTGCAGTGCGCTTCCGTGTGCGCTACTAGCACTCGCGGAGTTGGGAATTGCCGCTCCGCGCCGCAAAAGGTAGGGAGCGGGAGTTCCGCTGGTAGAGAAGGGTGCGTGTGCGATGAGTAGCCACGCACCCTGTTTTTTATGGCGTTATCTCCCCTGCCGTTGCAGCAAAATAAAAATAGTGCGGAGGATAATGAGCAGATCGAGGGTGAATGATCTGTTTTTTACATAGTAGAGGTCGTACTGCATTTTTTCCGGGGTGTCTTCCACGGCCGCGTCGTTTTCCATCTTGGTCTGCGCCCAGCCGGTAATGCCTGGAGGTACGAGCAGGCGCATTTCGTAAAAGGGGACTTGTTTTTTGAGCTCATTCACGAACTCCGGCCGTTCCGGACGCGGGCCGATGAACGACATCTCGCCTTTTACGATATTGATGATCTGGGGCAGTTCGTCTATATAGCTTTTGCGAAGAAATTTTCCGACTCGCGTATAAACATTGCCGGTCTCTTTTGTCCAACCCTCGGTGGGACTAACGGTCGTGCGGTATGTAGAACGATACTTCAGAAGGGTGAATATGATGCCGTTTCTGCCCACTCGCTGCTGCCGGAAAAAAATCGGCCCCGGCGATTCTAAAAAAATCGCAAGCGCGACAAAGGGAAAAACAAGCAGCATCGGAATACTCATGAGAGCTACCACGGCAAGGTCTAGCACACGCTTGAAAAATTCATAGAAATGCTTGCGGATACCGATAAGGTTTTCAAGGAACCAGACCTCGCCGATAAACGATGCGGGGATCTTGCCAATGAGCGTTTCGTAATACGCGCTGAATTCAAAAACCGGAATGCCAAGCGGAATGATCTGGAACAAGAGTTTGACGAGCGTCCGGTTTTCTTTGATTTCCGGCAGCATGATGATGGTATTGATGGCATGCGTGCGGATAATCTCTGCGAGATTATCGTCGGTATCGTAGAGCGGAAGGCCGGGATGGGTCGCAGCCGATGTTCCGTTCGCGGAAAGAAAAGCGATTGGGCGCTGGCCAAGCTGGGGGTTTGCGAGCAGATAATCCGCAAGCTTGATTGCCTCGGTGCTCGTTCCCACGAAAAGAATGCGCTCCGCACCGGTGCGGACAATAAGCAGATTGAGCAGCGAACGCCAACAAAAGATAAAGAGCAGCGTGAAGAGCGAGATCAGAAAAAGATTGCGGCGCGGCTCAATGCTGAACGGAAGCAGATAGAAAAAAAGAACGCCGATAACGGCATTGATAACCATGACTTGTCCGAGCCGGTAGAGAAAGTACTTGCTGTTTTTGGCAAACCGCAGATCATAAAACCCGAATGCCCCGAAAAAAACAAGCCATATCAGAAATAGGATCGTAAAAGGAAATATGTGCTGAAGCACAAGATTCCGATCCGGGTTTGCGCCATAACGGAGCACAAGGGTAAAGCCGAGCGTGCCGTACAGGAGCAACAAGTCGCAGGCGATGAGGAACAATATTTTTTTAGTCCGCCGTATCATAGAGTTGTTGCGTTTTTTCGAGCATAGCACGAAGCGAGAATTTTGTCCTGACGCTATCGCTCGCGCGTTTTCCGAGCAGGACACGCTGTTCCGGATTTTGTATGAGCAACTCGATCGCTTCTGCAAGCGCTTGAGGATTTTTCGGCAGCACTAAAACACCCGTTTCGTTGTGTGCAATCAGATCGGGTATGCCGCCGACATTGCTCGCGATCACTGGTGTTCCGGCGGCCATGGCTTCCATAACCACATAGGGGAGCCCTTCTTTGACTGAAGGCAGCACAAACATATCCATGCCGGGAAGGTGTTGCGCGGCATCGGGAATAAAACCCAAGAGAAAAACAGTATCTTCCAGATGAAGATCGCGGATTTGTTGTTCGAGCCGTATTCGATCTTCGCCCTCGCCGATGATAAGAAATCGGAATTTAATTTTAGGATTTATAGCATTCTCTCGTATTGTCATTCCCGACTTGATCGGGAATCCAGATTCTCTTTGGTCTGGATTCCCGCTGGAGTTTATCCCGCACTTTGATGCGGGGCGGGAATGACAATGCATGTGCTTGGCAGCGTCAATCAAATAATTCAGTCCTTTATTTTTGGTAAGTTCCGCGATCGTGCCGATGAACAGCGCGTCGGTTGGGATTTCGCGTCCTGTTTTTTCAGAGAGAAATCGACGAGCATCTTCTTGCGCCGCAAAGGCATGTTGGGATAGGCCATTCTGGATCAATGCAAGTTTCCGCCGCGGAATGAATTTTTCCGCTACGGCATAATCTCTGCTGTTGATGAGGATGACCGCATCCTGAAAAAGAGTGCTGGCCCAACTTGCGAGGAAGGCCGCGGCTCGCCAAAACAGATGGCGATCTTCAAGAAAACCCCAGCCGTGCACGGTAAAGACGATCCGCATCTTTTTTCTGGCGCGCCATGCGGTAATGCGTCCGGCAAGGCCGCCAAGCCCCCCCACCTTTGAACTGTTCAGATGAATGACGTCCGGCTGCTCGCGCTCGAAGAGATTTCGAAGCGCGTGAAAAGACCGCAATTCTTTTCCGATATGAATGTCGCGGTCAAGCTCCGGAATATAGATCGTTCGTATACCCGCATCCGCAAGTTTTTGGAACAAGGGACCGTTTCCTCCGGCTGCAACCGCAATATCAAAAGCGTCCGCCGGGAGATTGGTCGCAAGATCGTACACGTACTTTCCTGCGCCTCCCCACACGGATTTGGTGATGACGAAAAGGATTTTTTTTCTTGCCATTATTCCCACGTACTTGAGTATAACACGAAAAGGCGGGGTTTTGTCGCTCCTGTGGACAATTTCGCTTGACTTTTTTCCGGGAATCTGATATACATGGATCATGTGAGTGTTATTGAGGAGTGATCCTTCATCGGAATTATTCCTTAAACTCCAATTTTGTCCGCATAAAACCCCCAAAAGGGGGCTTTATGTTTTCTCTGTGGACGGGATACTCCGCTCAAGAGGCACGAAAAGGGTTTTACTCCAAGACATTGTCCTTATGTGAGTGCCAGCTTCTCGTGCCACTGGAACGGGGTATATGAATATAGTATAGAGATGATTTTCAGGGGTTGCAAGTCTTTATATCATGCTCTATTGTGTGCTTATGCATACTCGCAAGGATGTCTTCAAGGGAAGTTCCTCGATTTTATTAGGTCATTGCTGGAGTATTTTGATTTAAAAAAAACAACGCAAAAGGGCGATGCTACTGGTATTATAGCGATGATAGGAGAAGATCTTGGTGCGGCAATATTCAAGCATCATTACGAAACAGTACACAAAGGCAAGATTCAAATCTCTGATGTTACGCCTACTGTCGGCGGGAAGCGAGGAAAAGGAAAAAAACTTGACAGGTGGATACTTACGCAGAAGCATAATAGAAAAACACTTTATCAGACGGAAATAAAGAATTGGTGTGCGCGAGCCATAGGCGGCATAGATATACCGATCGATAGTAGCCCAAAAGAACTCAAAAGTTGTGTTAGGAAAAATTGGGCCAGGAATGCTTCATCAATAGACACACACAAATTAGAGCAAGCATATTTTCATTTTGATTACTGTTGGATTTTTTCGTGCTCTTTGTATCTGCGACATTTATTGAGAGAAGGTAACACGCAGATTGAGCTTGATATGCCAAACGCTCAAAGACGAATAGGACAATTGAGACGATTATTTCAATAAATCAAAGCGATCCCGTTGGTGCATATTTTCATATGAAGCAGACGTCGGGACAATTACCTGAAAAGTTGAAAGGGGAAAAGGTCGGTGTTTTTGTAGATGACTCGAACCTTTACCATTCCTATCAAAAATACGGCTGGCGAGTTCACTTTGGCAATCTTAGAAAATTATTGGAATCACACTGTAATCTCCAATTCATCAATTATCATGTGGCTATCCCGCACCGGAGCGATACGGTTATCCATGGGACAGAGAAATTTCTCAAGAACATCGAACAGTTTGTTACCCTCAAAAAGAAAGATCTGAAATATACGCCGGTTGCCGGGAAGTTTCTGAAGAAAGCTGATGTAGATGTCGAAATCGTGCTTGATGCGGTACGCACTATAGACAATCTCGATGCCATTGTCATTGTAAGCGGGGATAGCGATTACTATGCACTTAAAGATTATGTGGTAAAAGACAAAGGCAAAATTATCCTCTTTTTCGCCTTTGAGAAAAACATGGCGTGGGAGCTTAAATACTGCTGGCACGCTTACCTTGATGACTATCGAAAAGAGATTGGTATAGACACTAAGTAAAAAACAACCCCCGGGTTTTTACTTTTTACCGGTAGCGTTGCTACTACCAAGTATAGGGTAGATTTTCATTCGTGTCAATAGGCAAATGTGGATAACTATATGGCTATGGAAGTAAAAGAAAATGTACCGCTTGCTCCCTATACCATCTATAAGATCGGGGGGCCGGCCCGGTTTTTTGTTAAGGCGAGCAGTGCAGATGATGTGCGCGAGGCACTTGCGTTTGCTGCGGAAAAAAAACTGCCGTTCGTGATTATCGGGGCCGGATCGAACATGCTCGTGTCCGATCGCGGGTTCGACGGGGTTGCGATCCGGATGGCCGGGGGCGAGGTGCGGCTGGAAGGGGAACGGCTTGTCTGCGATGCGGGCGTGATGATGGCGCGCGCCGTGCTGGCCGCCGGCAAAGCAGGGCTTGCAGGATTTGAATGGGGGATCGGCGTGCCCGGCACGATCGGCGGGTCGGTGCGGGGCAATGCCGGATGCTTCGGCCACGAGATGAAAGACGCGGTTGAGCGCGTTGAAATTTTTGATGTTGCCAAAAACGAAAACCGGATTATGCAAAATCCAGAATGCGAATTCGGTTACCGTGATTCTATTTTTAAGAAACATCCGGAGTGGATCATTCTTTCGGCGACATTGAAACTCAAGCGAGGGAATGCCGCGCTCATCCAGCAGGAAGTGCAGCGCATCACCATGGAGCGTCTCGCAAAACAGGATATCGGGACAAAATGCTGCGGGTGCATTTTCAAAAACACCCCGTGGGGGCGCGAAGATACAGACCGAGAGAAGCTTGCGGCGCGGTTTCCGGAACTTGCCGCGTTCGCCGGCCAGTCACACGTGCCCACCTCGTTTCTGCTTGACCGCGCGGGGCTCAAAGGTACGCGGATCGGCGGGGCAGTCGTCTCTCCCAAGCACGCGAATTTTTTTATCAATGAAGGCATGGCGTCTGCAGATGATGTCCGTGCACTGATTGATCGCGCGAAAGAGGAGGTGCGGAATAAATTTGGCATTCTCATTGAAGAGGAGATACAGTACATTGGGTTTTAATGGTTTGTCGGTGCATGGATGAGAAAAATCTCCCGAATGTTCGGGAGATTTTTCGCGGGGTGCGCCGAGAAGCGCACTGGAAGACTAACTTCTTCTCTTCGTCGTCTTCTTGGTCTTCTTTGCCGCCGCTTTCTTTCTTTTTGCCGCCATTGTAGTGGTGTCGCATGCGATGTGGATTACCGCATGCGTAATTAATGCTACGCAATGTCGACCGTAGATAGTTATCTTGCATTGCGATCTATCAATTTTTTGCGTGGATAAAAAAAATCATCACGCGTATCTCTATTTTCAATTATGCGCGCATATATGTCAACTGTGGAAAACTTTTTTCTCTGCATTTTTTGAAAAATCACTTATCCACAGTTGACCTGCGCCTAATTTGCGTGTAAAACTTATGTATGAAATTTTTATTTGTTTCGCTTGAAAGTTTGAGCGGGGACATTGCGTGGCAGTTGAGCAAAGAAGGACATGACGTGAAGTGCTCTATCAAGGCCAAGAGCGACGCGGACGTGTACAACGGGTTTGTGGAGAAGGTTGAGAAATGGGAGGAGTGGGTGGAATGGAGCGACGTGGTGATTTTTGACGACGTGGAGTTTGGCGAGCAGGCCGAAAAGTTGCGCAAAAAGGGAAAAGCGGTGATCGGCGGGTCAATGTACACGGACCGGCTGGAGATCGACCGCGAATTCGGACAGGACGAGCTGAAAAAGCACGGGGTGACCGTCCTGCCCAACTGGAATTTTACCAACTATGAGGAAGCGATCGCGTTCGTGCGCGCAAATCCCTCGCGCTATGTGTTCAAACCGTCCGGCAATACGCCATCCGGCGGCAAGGGCTTGCTTTTTCTCGGAGAAGAGGAGGATGGCAAGGATTTGATCGAGATGCTGGATCAGAACAAGAACGTCTGGCAGAAAAAGGCGCCGGTGTTTCAGCTGCAAAAATACGTTTCTGGCGTGGAGGTCGCAGTGGGGGCGTTTTTCAATGGCACGGATTTTATTTTGCCGGTCAACGTGAACTTCGAGCAGAAGCGGGTGTTTCCCGGAGACATTGGGCCATTCACCGGAGACATGGGCACGCTCATGTTTTGGAGCGAATCGAATCTGCTGTTCCGCGCCACGCTCGAGAAAATGAAACCGGCCCTCGCGGAATCGGGTTACAGAGGATATATAGACATCAACTGCATTGCCAACGGCCGCGGGATTTATCCGCTTGAGTTTACGGCCCGGCTTGGCTATCCTACTATTCAGATACAGTCCGAAGGGATCACGACGCCGCTTGGCGAATGGCTTGCGAGAATGGCTCGAGGTGAGCAATTTGAACTGAAAACGAAAAAAGGATTTCAGATTGGGGTGCGGCTCATGGTGCCGACCCTGTTTGCCAAAGCAAAAGATCACGAGCTGGTGGAGATGTACCATGACTTGCCCATATTTTTCAGAAAGAAAGCAAGTCTTGAGGGGGTGCACATCGAGGATGTAAAACAGGAAGACGGCGTCTGGCGGATCGCGGGCGAATCCGGCGTGCTCATGGTGATCGCCGGGTCGGGGGCGACGGTGGATGAAGCGCGAAAGCAGGTGTACGGCCGGATCCAGAACATCATGGTGCAAAATATGTTTTACCGCACGGACATCGGCCTCAAGTGGGCCGAAGACAGCGATAGGTTGCACACGTGGGGGTATTTATACTAGGTTTTCTGTATGTCATTCCCGACCTGATCGGGAATCCGGTAATCGCAGGTTCTGGATTCCCGCTTTCGCGGGAATGACAACGTGAAAAGTTATGAAGATCACCATTCGACAAAAGGATTTGGAGATCACGCCGTCGCTGCAGGAGTATATCGAGAAAAAGGTTGTGCAGCCGGTGCAGAAATTTCTCAAGCGGAACGCCTCGACCGATGTGCCGGTTTTGGACATTGAAGTTGGGCGTACGACCAAGCATCACCACAAGGGCAACGTATTCCATGCGTCCGCTACGCTTACGCTTGGCAGGCGCGTGATCCGCGCGGACGCGACCGATGCCGACATCCACACTGCCTGCGATCAGATTGAAAAAGAACTCAAGCGCGAGATTGACACGTTCAAATCAAAAGCGTCTGCGGTGCAGAAGCGCGCCAGCCGAGCAATCAAAGAGCAGGTGCGCTACACCAAGGCTGCGCGGATGAAACGAAAAGGGGTAAATGCGGGAGGTACGTTGACTTTTTCGTGAAAGAACGATAGAAAAGACACATCGGTGTACATTGATATCAAGTCGGAAAAGGAGAATGTTGTGCCAAAATTTAGAGATTATGTCCAAGGGGAAGATCTGGCAAATTATACGATTGGATTCGCCATGCATGAGTTTGGCGAACAGCTCAAAAGGAAAAAAAGACAAGAAAGAAGACGGACTATATGGACTATGCTGGTTTTTGGCTTCTTTGCTTCTGGGTTGATTGTGGGACTGATTTATCTCTTTCAAAGATAGCAGAACATTTTTTTCCTTAATCCTTTCATGTTTTCCAGTTCCAGCCACAACGGCTGGATTTTTTTGGGTTTTGGGCGTACGATGGTGCGGTATGGCGTTACTGGGAAAAATTTTTGGGGACGCGAATGAGCGCTTTCTCAAGTCGCTGCAGCCGATGATTGAAGAGATCAACGGCAAGGAACAGGAGCTTCGGTCCATAGGCGATGAGGAGCTTCGCGCCATGAGCGGCCGGTTTAAAGAGCGGCTTGCGGCCGGAGAGACGCTGGATGGTGTGTTGCCTGATGCGTTTGCGGTGGTGCGGGAAGCTGCGTGGCGCGCGATCAAGAAGCGTCATTTTGACGTGCAGCTGATGGGGGGCGTTGTCTTGCATCAGGGAAAGATCGCCGAGATGCGAACCGGAGAGGGGAAAACGCTTGTGGCTACGCTTCCTTTATATCTGAACTCCCTTGCCGGAAAGGGAGCGCATTTGGTGACTCCGAACGACTATCTTTCGCGGGTGGGCGCGGGCTGGATGGGGCCGGTGTATCACGCGCTGGGTGCCTCGGTCGGCGTGATCACGCATGATTCGTCCGGCGTATACGATCCTGAGTATGCGGATCCGCAGCAACACGCGGATGACCGGCTCCGGCATTTCCGTCCGGTAAGCCGGCACGAGGCATACATGGCGGACATCACCTATGGCACGAACAACGAATTCGGGTTTGATTATTTGCGCGACAATCTCGAATACTCGCCGGAGCAACTGCGCCAAAGGGAACATTATTTTGCAATCGTGGACGAGGTGGATTCGATCCTGATAGACGAGGCGCGTACGCCGCTTATCATCTCCATGCCGGATCAGGAATCCGGTGAGTTATATGGTGTTTTTTCCCGCATCATCCCGCAGCTAAAAGCGGAACTGGATTACAATGTGGATGAAAAACTACGGGCAGTGGCCATGACCGAGGAGGGGATCGACAAAGTGGAGAAAATTTTGAATATCGGCAATATCTATGAGGAGCGCGGCGTGCGGTTCGTGCATCATCTTGAGCAGGCACTGCGCGCAACGGCGATTTACCAGCGTGATCGTGATTATGTGGTGCGCCAATCAGACAACGGGGGGGAGGTGATCATCGTGGATGAATTTACCGGGCGGCTCATGCCGGGCCGCAGATGGAGCGAGGGGCTGCACCAGGCGATTGAGGCAAAAGAGGGCGTCAAAGTGCAGCAGGAATCGCGCACGCTGGCAACCATCACCTTTCAGAATTATTTCCGCATGTACGAAAAGCTCGCGGGCATGACCGGCACGGCGCAGACCTCGGCCGAGGAATTTCATAAAGTGTACAATCTTGACGTCGTCACCGTGCCCACGCACCGGCCCATGGTGCGCCGCGATCTGCCGGATCTGGTGTTTCGCACCGAAAAAGGAAAATTCCAAGCATTGGCTCGGGAAGTAAAAGCGTTGTACGAAAAAGGCCAGCCGGTGCTGATCGGCACGGTCTCGATCGAGAAGAACGAGCGACTTTCGAAAATGCTGATCGTCGAGGGCGTGCCCCATGAATTGCTCAACGCGAAAAATCACGAGCGCGAGGCCTTGATCATCGCGCAAGCCGGGCGCAAAGGCGCGGTCACGGTCGCGACCAACCTGGCGGGCCGCGGCGTGGATATTATCCTCGGATGGATGGGTTCCGAGGAAATGTCAAATGCCAAATTTCAAATATCAAATAAATCGGAAATTCAAAATTCCCAATCGCAAACCGTAAATGCTGACGAACATCAAGAGATATGTGAACTTGGAGGACTCCACGTGATCGGCACGGAGCGGCACGAAGCACGACGTATAGACAACCAGCTTCGCGGGCGCGCCGGACGGCAAGGAGATCCGGGGTCGTCGCAATTTTTCGTCTCGTTTGAAGACGATCTCATGCGCATTTTCGGATCGGACAAGATCAAACGGATGATGGAAGCGTTCGGCATTGCCGAAGACGAGGCTATCGAGAACAAAATGGTGACGCGCGCGATCGAGTCGGCCCAAGCAAAGATCGAGGGCTTTCATTTTGACACGCGCAAGCATGTGCTTGAATTCGACGATGTGCTCAACAAACAGCGCGACGCCATCTATAAGATGCGCCGGGAAATTCTGTTTTCTCGCCTCAGTCATTCTGACCCGCCAACTGGCGGAGAAGAATCTCAAGAATCAGAAAAATTATTGAAAAGTCAAATTCTGGAGATGATCAGGGAAGAGGTCAGCCGCGTGGCGGAATATCATACTGCAAGCGGGGACGAATCCGAATGGGACGTGAAGGAAATCTTCGAGGTGGCCAAAAGCATTGTGCCAATCGCAGACGGTATCCGTAACGAGCTCGAAAACATCGTCGCGCAAGACCGCAATCAGGACGAGAAGCGAGGCGAGATCATCATCATCCTTACGAACGCGGTCGAATCGCTTTATGACGAGCGCGAGCGAAAGATCGGATCGGAGGGCATGCGCAATACCGAGCGCGCGGTCATGCTGCAATCCATTGATGCCTTGTGGATGGAGCATCTTGACCAGATGGAGCATTTGCGCGACTCCGTGCGCCTGCGCGCCTACGGCCAGCGCGATCCATTGGTGGAGTATAAAAATGAGGGCAGCCGCCTGTTCCGCGACCTCCAGCAAACCATCCGTTCCCAGATCGTCAACACCATCTTCAAAGTGGGAGAGCACGCCATGATCCGCGAAGAACCGCTCAACCTCTCTCGCGCTCGATTTACCGGCGGCGAAGAGATGCCCTCCGGCGCCGCGCTTTCCGTAAGCGCCGCACCAATCCCGCCACAAGTTCCGGTTCGCAACCCCGTTCTCTCGCAGATCAACACTTCCGAACCGTCTTCGTACGCGACGGCCCCGCGCCCAAAAGAACCGAATCGCAACGACCCCTGCCCGTGCGGGAGCGGGAAGAAGTATAAGCGATGTCACGGGCATTAAACCACTCTGCACTTATAGTGCAGAGTGGTTTAATGTAGTTGCGGTAGTGAGCGATAAGGATCAGGAAAAACTTCGCAAGCAATTGACGGATGCGGAGGACACTGCGCAGACCAATCATCTCAAATGGCACAAGACGGCACATCAGCGGAGAATGAAATATCTTGCACTACTCCTTGAAAAAAACATTGCTGCCGGAGAGGTCTATTTCGCGCATTATCGAAAACCGATCCCCTTTTTCTTTCCAATGATCTATGCTACTGAAAAAGCGATCAAGATGGCTGCAAAAGATAATTATCGCGCAAGTGTATATGTTGACGGTATTGATCAATATAAATCAAGGCAGCTTACCAATGCCCTTCGCGCAAGCGGAATCTCGCTCCGTATGGTCAAGAGCCGGAGAGATGAAAGTGAACCGCTGATTCGCCTTGCAGATATGTGGGCGGGGTGTATCCGCAGTGCTTTACTCAAGCATACAGACGCACAAGCTTTATTGAAACGAGCAAAACAAAGTGGTTATATTCATGACATGAAGGCAACATAAAACCCTGCTTTCGCAGGGCTTTATGGATGTACCTTGGCTATTCTTCCTTTCGGAAGACCAATCTCTGCCATACGGCAGGCCTTCGCCAAGGATCTATGAAGTAAGTATATGCCTAACGCTGGGTATTGTCAATATCTTATGACACAAGATTTTTCGAAAAAGATGACTGTGGTGTTGCGAGAAGATCTCGCATCGTGGCAGCTTACGAATACGATTGGCCACATCGCGGCGTATCTGGGCAATAAGATGTCGGAGCCGTTTGATACCGGGGAATTTTTCGTATGTCAGGCGTGTGCCGGTGGTCAATTGCGTGGTACAATACAAGGATAAGATCTTGTTGGTGCGGCGGAACGAGCGGATGAAATTTTATCCAGGATACTGGAACGGAATTTCAGGATTTCTCGATGACGGAAAGAGCGTGCGGGAAAATGCGAAAGAAGAAATGCGCGAGGAGGCGGGTATTGCCGAAGAAAATATCGTGTCAATTACTGAAGGGAAAGTTTTCGAGCAGGATGAACGCGAATATAACAAGATGTGGATCGTGCATCCTGTTTTGGTGGAGGTGAAAACCGATAAGGTCAAGCTTAATTGGGAGGCGGAGGAATATCGGTGGGTTTCGGTTGACGAGGCGAAGGAATTCAAACTGCTACCCGGATTTGAAAAAGTGCTCCAGATTCTATTTTCCAAATAGTATGAATAACATCAAATTATTTGTGGCAACCAAGGCTTTTGTTTCCCGTAACGGCAAGATTTTGATTCTTCGTGAGGCGGGCAGCTATGCGGACGGAAGCAATCGTGGAAAATATGATATTGTAGGAGGAAGGGTTCAGCCCGGCCAGCGTTTCGATGAAAGTTTGAGGAGAGAAGTCACGGAAGAGACGGGACTTAATATCGTTATCAGAGAACCGTTTTTTGTAAATGAATGGAGACCAGTGGTAAGAGGCGAACAATGGCAGATTATCGGGGTATTTTTCAAATGCATTGCTGACTCCGATAAAGTGATACTGAGCAAGGATCATGACGACTTTATCTGGATCGACCCCGCACAATACAAAGAATTCAATATCATAGAGAATCTGGCGCCTGCTTTTGAATCCTATATCGCGAAAGCGGCCTGAAGAAGACGTGTCGGAACTGTGTTGTCCGATATGGTTATTTCTAGTATCATACTCCCGTGATGAAAATTCTTATTTGTGCCTATCAGGAAGCGGTAAACAAGCAGAAAGCCGGAAAGAAGATCATGACCAGTCCGCGCGTGCTCACCAAGAAGCATATTCAGAGGATTAAAGCGGTCGCCAAGGATCTTGAGATCACGGTGACGGCAAATCCCAAAGAAGCGTTGCGGTATGCGGCTGATGCGGATATCATCGCCGGGTTCCCGCGCACTATTCCCGCGATCGGGCGCGCCCGGGATCTGAAGTGGATTCACTCGTTTTCCGCGGGCATGGATCGGGTGTTGACGCCGGAAGTCATCAAGTCGCCGGTGCTCGTCTCAAACTCATCCGGTATTGCGAAGACGCCCATTGCGGAGCATGTGATGGGGTATATGCTTATCTTCAGCCGTGGGTTTCTCCGCTCGCTCGAGAATCAGAAAAAACACCTGTGGAAAAGAGATGAGACACTGACCGAGCTTCGCGGGAAGACGGTTCTTATCGTGGGACTTGGCAATATCGGCGGAGAGGTGGCGCGTCTGGCGCATGCATTCGGCTGTCAGGTGATTGCCGTCACGCGAAAAAAATCTTCCATGCTTGACCGGATGCTGCCAAAAGCCGATTTTGTGATAAGTTGTCTGCCGCATACGAAGGAGACTCACCATCTCTTTACCGCTGCGCGTTTCCGTAAGATGAAGCCCTCGGCGATTTTCGTCAATATCGGCAGGGGAGGGCTGGTGCGCGAAAAAGATCTGATTGCGGCGCTCAAGAAAAAAATCATCGCTGGGGCCGGCCTCGACGTGACCGAAACCGAACCGCTACCACCCGCCAGTCCTCTTTGGAGCATGCCCAATGTCATCATCACGCCGCACCACTCTGCGACTTCCGAATACTCGCTGGATCGCTCCGTCGACCGCTTCTGCCTCAATCTCAAGGCATTTCTCATCGGCGACCGCCTGCCCAATCTCGTGGATAAGAAGTTGGGGTATTGAGACAAGCTCGTGTCTACTAGCATCCCTTGACTCTATTATAATTAAATTATAATATACCCGTATGACACAAAAACTGTTAAAAGTCGGCTCTTCGGCCGCGGTTACGATTCCGAAAAAATCTCTCAAAGAGCTTGGTCTCAAAATAGGAGACGAAGTGCGTGTTGATGTAAATGTGAGAGCGGGAAAGGTAACCATTGAATCAACTCGCGCGACGGTACGCAATGAAGTGCTTGAGTGGACGGATAGGTTTATTAAACAATATCGTCCGGCGCTCGAGGCGCTTGCGAAAAAGTAATTCTCCTATATATACTTTGGGCGCTATGATCCGGTATCTTGACCATGAGGAAGTTCTCATTATTCATGCCCGCATCCTTGACGAGACGGGCGGACTTCATGGCGTTCGGGATATCCATGGTGTGGCATCAGCACTTGGGCGTCCAAAAATGCAGTTCGGAGGGGCCGATTTGTACCCATCTCTTTTTGAAAAAGCAGCTGCCTATTTCAGTTCTCTTGCATTTGACCATCCGTTTCTTGACGGCAACAAAAGAACGGCTATCGTAGCGACGGCTCGATTCTTGTTCCTTAATGGCTATGAATTGCGCGCGACGAACAAGATACTAGAAAAGTTTGTACTCCGTGCGGTGGTAGAAAAATATGAGATAAAAAAGATTGCTGCATGGCTTGAAAAACACTCACGGAAACGCAAAGCGGCGCAAAAGCACTGATATGAAAAAATACATTCGCCTGTTCGCCAGCAACTTTTCCGTGGCGCTCGAATACCGGTCCAATCTGATCGGGGTTTTTGTGCTTGAATTGGTCTCTATTTCGAGCATGGTCATTTTGTGGATTGCGGTGTACCGGACGCAGCATGATGTCGCGGGGTATACGTTGTATGAAGCCATTGTCTATTATATAGACCTACTGCACGATTACCCTTTCTGCTATGATGAGTGCATGATCAATCTCCACAAGCTTCTTCAAAAACCAAAGGTATTTCAACGCTTAACCGGGCTTACCCCCCAGAAATTCATGGAACTGCGTGAGCATATGGC
>JACPYI010000016.1 GCA_016196115.1 Candidatus Sungiibacteriota bacterium | reverse complement strand
TTTGTGATTTTTCGCATTCTTGTTGAGACAGACCGGAATATCTGTGGAGTCGGTGTGTTTGACGATGTGGGCGTGGGTACGGTTCATACGCAGGATGAACATCAAGACATACAGGGCAAGGAGCGCGTGCCGATTCATGTTGACCACCAATGTCTTGTAGGAGCAGGATGGCTGGAAGTCATTCCGGATCGCTTTCTTGGTTTGAATATGCTGGGTCTGTTTGTAGAGCGCGAGCGTGATGGTTTCTATGATGGGTAATGACAGTTTTCGACCTGTGGTATTTTCATGCATGAACAGTTTCAGCTTATGGTACAGAAAGGTTACTTTTTCCTTCAAGGTATGATACACTGCAGGGGTAGGTTCCATACGAATGGCCATGGACTTCTTCATCATTTTAAGTGCATGGCTATTGGCATGATACCATATCAAAGGGAGTTTCGTAATTGAAAGATATTTATGATTCGTGGAGCTCTCACAAAAGCAGTTCTCACAAAGTTGGGAGAACTTGGTATGGGAACGCTCGATGCGTTTTTCCCGCCGAATTATTCCTATACCGCGATGTGGCGGCCGCTGCTCGGTTTGGACATGAAGCGGAAAATAAGCCGGCAGACGATTGCAACGATTCTCTGGCGTCTCAAGCGCGAGGGTCTTGTGGAGCGCACCAAAGGTAAAAAGTCTGCGTGGCTGCTCACGAAAAAAGGAAAACAATTCTATGATGCCAGCAAAGAAAAATTGAAAATGCCGCAGAAAGACGGCATGACGCGCCTGGTCGTTTTTGACATTCCGGAACAGGAGCGAAAGAAGCGAGACGCAATTCGCGCGGAACTGGTGGCCGCACAATACAGACAACTTCAGAAGAGCGTGTGGATCGGAGAATATCCGCTCCCGCAGGATTTTATAGCATTGATTGACGAGCTTGATCTCGAACGAAATATACATATCTTGCGCGTCATCGGGCAGGGAACGCTTAAAAAATAATCGAAGTAGAGCAGCAGAAGCGTAGCGGCAATAAGACGTCTTATTATATTCAACATTTCCTCACGATCGTGGGACGAATGTTGAATATAAAACGAGCAGCCCACAGAGCTGCTCGCGCCTTTTCATTGTCGTTATTGTTTAGAGGCAATTGCGATAAGGATAAAAACGAATCCACACACTGCAAAAGGATATCCTGCGAGTCCGGAGATTATTCTCATTCTACTCATCGGAGGATTTAACAGCCCGATATAGAGAACCCTGATTGCGATGAGCATGAGGATAATCCCAGCGACACAATAACCCAGTGGAGTGTAAAGTTGCGGTATCGGTATCATAGAATTCTCCTTTCTTACCAGTTGAGAAAAGGTTCAACAATACACAGCGATAACGCAAAATCGGTCTGTATGGAGAAAAAGTTCCTTGCTCCATTGAGAATGGCTTCTTTCGCCCGCAGCGAATCTCCTGTAAAGTACCGCAACGCGGTATTTGCTGCACGGCGCGCTTTGTCCGCGTGTTCTTCCTCAACTCTCGTGTGATCTCCTATCCACGGATAGCATTCATACCTTCGTCCGCTAATTTCTATGCTCGTATCTTTGAGATAATCCACCAGTAGTGGATAGATGTGCTCAAGCGCGGTTGCGAGATTTTTGAATTCAGGATCAGCGCTCCATTCGGATCCGAGATGGAATCCGATCGCTTCAAAAAGATCGAGATCATCCAATGTGCGGCCTATCCCATATCCGTCTTTGATTCTCTCCATAATCATGCGTGTTGCCGGAGTGATTTTGCTGCTCATCCTCGCGTCTTCCGGCGTAAACCCGAAAAACCGCATACAGCCCTTCAGCGTTGCGAGCGCAAGCAAGCGGTGGGTGATATCGCTCAATTCATCAATGGCGGCAAAAAAGATATCCTTTGCAATTTCCGCGCTCCGATCGGAAAAATCATCGAGAATCTCGTCCGGGTCCTGAAAAATATCCCGACGCATCGCAACCTCTGCTGCAACAGATGTCGGCCCGGCACCGGTTGCGCCTATGACATTGAATCCAAGATAGTTTGCCAGCAAAGGGACCAGTCGTTCTGGTGTTTCGGCTTGTCGAAGGACTTCTGCGAAAAGTTCATTGCCTTGGTATTGTGCCATGATGTCATGAAGTTCTGTTTTCTCAATCGTTGTCATGGCGTTCCTCCTTTTCTGTTATAAAAGGTCGCTGTCTATCAAAAAACGTATCCGAGTTTTCAATATCTGTCAATTTAAATGACATACGTTTAAAACTTATAATAAGTTTTTCTCTTATTTTCATATAAAATATCGCTTATGCTAGCAGAATAATTGTCTGTTGTCAGAACTATTGACAAAAATATGTTAGATATGCTATACTTCTTGCATGTTACCAATACAGATGTTAGAGCAGGTCGGGTTATCGCAGAAACAGGCGATCGTGTATATGGCGCTCTTGGAACTGGGAGAGTCGTCGGTGTTGCGAATTGCTCAAAAAACCAGCATTAAGCGCCCGACCGTATATGTCACGCTTGAAGCGCTTCTTGAACGCGGGTTAGTCGAACGGATACCGAAAGGCGGCAAGAGCGCGTATCAGGCGTTTGATCCTGAAGTGGTGCTCAAGAGTTTTCGTGAGCGGGTTGACGCGCTTGACCAGGCAATACCGGAGTTGCGCGCCATGATGGCGGGTTCGCCTCGTAAGCCGCGCGTGAGGGTTTATGAGGGCAAGAAGAGTATTTTGCGTTTCTATGAGAGTGAGATTTTTTCTGGAAAGAATATTTTGGCGCTCGTGAATATCCGGGAACTGCGAGCGATATTTTCTCGTGACGAGCTCAACGGCATGCTGTATATCATGAAAGCTGGTGGAGGCAACATCCGTGAGTTGACCGATCAATCAAGAGAGGCCGACGAGTATTTGATCGAAAAGAACCGCCTGGAGCTCGGGGGATCTAAATTTTTACCATCGGGTTTTTCTTTGGGTATTGATCTTCTTATGTATGGGGATACGGTTGCGATGATCTCGCCCAAGAACCTCATGGCGGTGGTGATCGAAGATCGGGCGATCAGCGCCAGCCAAAAACAATTCTTCGAGTTTGTGTGGAAAAGTTGCGCTTAGTTTGATATTCAACATTTCACACACGATCGTGGACAAAATGTTGAATTGGAAAAGTAGTCATTGTATGTGTGCGTGAGTTGAACTATGGGGATTTTTTTGTTATCATCGGATCATGCAGGAGCTCAAACAAAAACTAGAGCGTATCCTTGAAGAGTTGCAAGGGGAGGTGGCCGGGATCCGGACCGGGCGGGTGACGTCGGCGCTGGTGGAGGATCTGGAAGTGGATTACTACGGGGCAAAAACGCCGCTCAAGGCGATTGCGGCGATCTCGACCATGGAGCCGCGCTCGCTCCTGATACAGCCGTGGGACAAGGCCAGCGTGCAGGCGATTGAGAAGGCGATCCAGTCATCCACCTTGGGGCTCGCGCCCATTACGGATCGCGATGCCATACGGCTTTCCGTGCCGGCATTGACCGAGGAGCGGCGCAAGGATCTGACCAAGGTCCTGGGGAAATTCGTGGAGGAGGCGCGGATCAGGGTGCGCCATGCGCGGGACGAGGCGCTGCGCGAGATCGACAACCGCGAAAAGAAAAAAGAGATCAGCGAGGACGAGAAATTCCGGCAGCGGGGCCAGGCGCAAAAAGTGATTGACGAGGTGAATAAGAAGATTGAAGAAATGGCTGCAGCGAAAGAAAACGAGATTATGAGGGTGTAGTATTGTCATTCCCGACTTGATCGGGAATCCAGAAACAGAATACACTGGATTCCCGCTTTCGCGGGAATGACACGAAAGTGAAGAAAATACGGCTCGACGATTTTTTAATACAGCGCGGGCATGCGGCGGACAAGCGGTCCGCATTTATTGTCGTGACCGAGGGGCGGGTGCTGGTCAACGGACAGAAAGCAATTTCTCCGGCGCAATTTGTAGCGACGGAAGACCAAATTGTGGTGCAGGACGGAGACGGGTATGTGGGGCGTGGGGCGCTGAAATTGGACGCGGCGCTGGAGCAATTCGGGATTGATGTTTCGGGAAAAATTTGTGCCGATATCGGCGCGGCAACCGGAGGATTTACCGAAGTTTTGCTGCGGCGCGGGGCAACAAAAGTTTACGCGATCGACACGTGTCACGGGAAATTGGCGCTCAAGATCAGAGAGAATCCGCGGGTTGTGGTGATGGAGCGCACGGACGTGCGGGATCTGCAACATTTGCCTGAAGTCGTTGATCTTGCTACGATAGACGTATCGCTGATCCCGCTTGAGCAGATTCTTCCTGCAGTGAGGGTGCTCATTGCCCCGCACGGTTTGGCCGTTGCCTTGCTCAAGCCCCAGTATGAGACGCGCGATGCCAAAGCCCTGCGCCACGGCATTGTCCGGGATGACGCGGCGCGGGAGAATATTCTTGAGCGGTTTCTGACGTGGGCACAAGAAAACAATTGGAAGATTGTGAATCGGATCGAATCGCCCATTAAGGGAGGCAAGGGAAATGTTGAATACCTGCTGAAATTATGCTTACGTTGATTTATATCATTATTGCGATCAGCGCGCTGATCCTCGTGCATGAGTGGGGGCATTTTTTCGTGAGCCGGAAACTCGGTGTGGGCGTGGAGGAGTTCGGCTTCGGGTTTCCGCCGCGGCTGATCTCGCGCATGAAAAACGGGGTGCGCTACTCGATCAACGTGCTGCCCTTCGGCGGATTTGTAAAGATTTTTGGTGAGCGCGGCGAGGGTGAGCAGGACCAGCGCAGCTTTGCCTCGCGTCCGGCCTGGCAGCGGATCGCGATTCTTGGGGCTGGGGTGGGCATGAATCTGGTGCTTGCGTGGGTCCTCTTTAGCGCGGGTGCAGCCATTGGCGTGCCCCATGCAATTGAATCAGGACGTAACGTCGGGGTTGATAATTCGGGAAAGCAGATTCCGGTCTCGATCATTGGGGTCATGCCACATTCCCCGGCGGAACAAGCCGGGCTCAAGATCGGAGACCAGATTCTTGAGATTCGGACACCCGAAATCTCGCTGCGGATCGAGTCCGAAGATGACGTGCGAAATTCTGTTGATGCGTACCGAGGCGAGGAAATCACGCTGGTGACCCGGCGCGGAAAAGATATTCAGGAAGTCAAAACAGTGCCACGCACGGCCGCTCCGGACAACGAGGGACCCCTCGGCATTGCCATGGCCCGCCTGAAAACCGTACGCGCGCCATGGTATCTTGTTCCTCTCGAAGGACTCAATATGCTGGTGCAGAGCGTTGTCGCAATCCTTGCGGGTTTTGGTTTTATCATAAAAGAGCTTGTGCTCAGGCATGCCCAATCCGTACCTGTTTCCGGGCCTGTTGGTATCTATCAATATGCGAGCGAGACGAGACAATTTGGATTCACCTACTTTTTGCAGTTTGTGGGTATTCTATCCGTTAACCTTGCGATCTTGAATGCTCTGCCGATCCCGGCGCTTGACGGAGGGCGTATCCTTTTTATTTTTTTAGAGAAAATAAAGGGGAAAAAGGTAAACCCAAAACTCGAAAATATGATCCATACCGCGGGGTTCGCGGTGCTTGTTCTTTTAATGATCGTCGTGACTTATAGAGATATCGCGCATATCTGGTAAAGGACATTTTGCTTTTTCTTGACAATTGGTCTATTACCAAAAATATGGATACCATGCCAACGCAAAAAAACCCGCAGGTAATTATCTACACCACGCCTTCGTGCGTATATTGCAAAATGGCAAAAGAATTTTTTGCCAAACACAATGTCTCCTATGAGGAGAAAAACGTGGTCGAGGACGCGGAGGCGCGCAATACCATGATCACCAAATCCGGACAGATGGGAGTGCCGGTTATTCAGATTGCCCAAGATAACGGACAAGCCGTCATCATAATTGGTTTTGATCAGGCACGGTTGAAAGAGCTTCTGGGGATAGCGTAGTATGTATGTAGAAACCAAATTGCTTTTTTGATCTATGAGCAAAACATATGTCATTATTGGTGTTTTTCTTTTCATAATCCTCGCCCTCGGCGCCGCTCCATTTTTTTTGAAACACAAAAGTTCAGTTTCTGACACAGCGTCCCGCGCATCTGTTTCTTTGCCCAATACGACACTGAAAAGTGCTGATGGCAATGACGTTAATCTATCGGACTTCCGGGGAAAACCTCTGGTCATCAATCTATGGGCCTCGTGGTGTCCTTTTTGCAAAGATGAATTGCTCAATCTTGCCTATTTACAGAGAGAATACGGAGAAAAAATAACGGTCATTGCCATAAACCGAGGCGAATCGCCTGGGCAGATTCAGAAAATGCGACAAGAGCTTGGCATTGGCACATCTTCGGTCATGCTTTTAGACAGCGATGACACGCTCTATCAGACACTGGGCGGATTTGCCATGCCCGAGATTCTGTTTGTCAACAAGGACGGCATGATACGGCAACACCAAAGGGGCTTAATATCGCGTGAGGAGCTGCGAAGGCGCGTGCAGGACTTAGTTCAGCGCTAAAAAAAGTTATCCACAGGTACGGTACGTGCTTGAAGTGCTATACTGTCCAGTATATGGGCAAGCGCTATGTTCTGTATGTTTTGTTTGTTGTCTCTCTGCTTATGTTTATCGGAGCCGTCTCTGCTCCGGTTGTTTTCGCTGAGACCTCTTCCGATTCTCCTGAATCAAGCCAAGCGCGCATCATTCAACAACTGCAAAAACAGGTACAGCTTCTCCAGCAGCAAGTGACGGCACTTCAAGCAGAACTTGGCAAGCAACCTGAAGAAACCACACCCACCGCCTTACAACCAGAGCCAGCCCCGCCCGAACTGACCCGATCTCTGTCCCGCGGTTCTTCCGGTGATGACGTACGCACACTTCAGGAGTTTCTCGCTCACGATAAAGACGTGTACCCGGAAGGCCTTCTCACCGGCTACTTCGGCCCTGCCAGTGAAGCCGCAGTCAAACGATGGCAGAAGAAACACGGAGTTGAACCGCGCGGCATTGTGGGGCCAAAGACCATAGCCAAGTTTCAAGAGCTTGGCAGGGGAGTGGTCCAGGGGCTCACGGCACAAGGAGCCGGATCATCCGGCATTATCCCGCCCGGACTTCTCACCGCACCGGGGATACAAAAGAGATTTGACACCGCGCCATCTGCAAACCCGTCAACTGCTACTCCGTCAGGAACAATCCCTGCCCAACCAATTGGACAAACCGCCACCACTACAATTCCGGCAGTACCGGTAGTATCGGCAACCACCACCATTACTGCTACGACTACGGTAGCGACTACTTCCCCGGGAACGATTTCGGCAACACCAGCCAGTGGTGCGGGCTCACCGCCTCCGCCACCCAGTGGAACCACCCCTCCACCTCCGCCATCACCTTCTCCCTCGCCAACGCCGACACCACCCGCTCCTGAACCGACACCCGTCCCATCTCCTTCGCCCGCTCCTCCTGCTGCAGATACTGCTCCGCCCTCAACCCCTATGGGTTTCACTGCTACGGCCGCGTCTTCAACCCAGATTAATCTTGCGTGGGTGGCTTCAAACGACAATGTCGGAGTGGTTGGATATAAAATTTATCGCGGCGGCGTCCAGATTGCCATCACTACGAGCGGTATTTTATACTCTGATACCGGTCTTGTTGGCGCAACCGCCTATTCGTATGCCATTGCAGCGTATGATGCGGCTGGGAATGTTTCGGCGCAATCAAATTCTGTGCAAATTTCCACTTTTCCGCCTCCCGCACCCGCATTGCCCGCTCCCAGTTTTAGCACCACCGGCGCATGGAATTTTTCTCAAGCTCCTGCTGATTATGGAAAGGCCGGACAGGTTATCTCATTTACCTATTCGAAAGACCAAACGTATTACAGCAATACGTTTCGGTTGTATCGTAAACAGCCCGGTGAAAATACATTCAGCAGAGTAGCTGAATTTACCGGCCTTGCGTCTACGGCGTGTTTTATCGGCAATTCTCCTACAGTAATCTCCGGCGAGTGGTCTATGATTAAAGGGGGTTGCGACTATTTTATAAATCGTCAAGTCGGCAGCAGTAAATTTTTCTCAGATTTCATACTCGGGGAGTATCAGTTCTACGTTGCGGCGGTTAACGATTCGGGGATAGAAGGCACTCCATCGCAGGTCGGCAAATCGACACTATACTCTCTCACAATCGAAAGCCCGACTGCTTTGCAATCGCCGACTTCGCCTACGCCGACCTTTACATGGAGCTCTCACGGATGGCCGTGCTGTTCTCAAGGGTATTATATTACCGTTTCCGATAATCTCTCGGCGGCAAGTCCCTTTTGGTCATCATCGGTTCTTATCGGTACAAACGGCGGTTCAAAAGTGTATGATGGTCCTCCGCTTGATCCAGCAAAGAAGTACAGCGTCTTTATTTATGGGTATACGTCTGGTTCTAACGCGCAGTATGGCGCTTTTTCTACTGCGGTCCCGCAGTTCTGGATAGTCGCCCCTACGACAAGCAATAATAATTCTGATGCCGTCTTACGCCTCGTGCAGATTACAGCATCGTCCACCCCCCCCCTCTCCGAATCTCCGCGCCAAAAATCTCGCGGCTATTGGTCAAACTCTGAACGCGATACGCGAGAAACTTCTCAAACTGCTTCTGGGATTGTAACCAGGAATATCCTTAATTTTAGGCATTCCTTCTGGTCTCAATGATACGATACGAGCTTTCAAAAAAAGGAATTGAGTCACTGATTATTTCTCTCCCTACTCCACGAGCTTGCCTGCTTGGATTTCGAGTGGGTGGGCGGGGCGAAGGAGTTTTGCGGTTTGCGGGGGAAAGATGGGGTGATGGGGCGAGTCGTCGAGCGCTTCGGCAATAGGCCAGAGATTCTCCGGTGAGGCGAGCCATTCGTCGTCAAAGGCGAGGAGGTTGAAGGGGGCGGAAAAGCTCCGCAGTGTTTTTGCGCCGTTGTCCAAAAAGTATTCGTGGAAATACGACATGGCCAGCTCTCGCACGTTCCGATACACCGGGTCGCGCCAGCGGAGCACGGCGTGGTTGGTTTTGCTGATCGCGCCCCAGCGGTTGTGTTGTTTGAAGAGCGTGACCACATGGTCGGAATCGCCTGTGGTCGTTTTTAAATCGAGCAGCAGGGGTTTTTCTCCGTGGTACCAGAGAGCGGCGGCCGCAAGCAGGGCGCCCTCGATGCAGTGCGCCCGGTTGGCGCGAAGCGCCGTACGCGGAGACGCGCACGTGTCGCCGCGCTTTTCGAAATTGACCGGAAGCGCATCGAGAAAATTTTGGATTTTAGCGGGACTGTTGAGTTTTCTGAAAATGCTAAACTCTTTTCGCAGACGGTTGGGGAATGAACGCATGGTATCAGTATAGCAGAAATAAAAAGTTGCCGCATGATCGAGGCATTGCGCGTATGAAATTTTTCGGTCATACTTCTTATATGTCCCGACACCACCGAATCCTTGTGCTGTGTTTTATTATCGGTTTTTTTTTGATCGGGAACGCAGAATATGTTTTGGCAAAACCAAAACCGTATCCATACATCCGGATCTTTTACTATCAAGGAGGGGCGGCGGCCAAAAGGTCTTTTTTCAGCCATCCCAAATCCATTGACGTATTGGCGCCGCAATCGTACACGCTGGATGCGGACGGAATATTGAATGGAACCGTTGACGATGATCTGCTCGCGTTTGCGCGGAAAAATAAGATCAGGGTCATGCCGCTCGTTACCAACAAGAAGTTTAATAAAGGCGCGGCGCATACCTTGCTTGACGACCCGGCCAAGCAAGATGTCGCGATTGCCGCACTCATCGCCGAAGGCCGCGACCGGCAGTACTGGGGATGGCAGCTTGATTTCGAGCAGATGGATGTCTCGTATCGCGACAAGTATTCGGCGTTTGTGAAAAAGGCCGCGGATGCGATGCATGCAAACGGTCTTGTCGCGAGTGTTGCAGTCGTGGCGCAAATTTCCCAAAACCCGGACGACTACCCGAAAGATCTTTGGCAGCGCGTGATCGGGGTCTACAATTATGCGGCGCTTGCATCCAGTTCTGACTTTGTCAGCGTGATGTCATACGATGATCCGCAATCCAAAGGGCCGATCGCGCGGTATGCGTGGGTGAAGCGGGTGATCGAACACAGCTTGGTCTCCGTGCCGAAAGAAAAGCTTTCGCTTGGCATCCCGCTCTACTCATGGCGATGGGATACGGGGCGCGAGAAACTTGTCGGAATCGGCGGGTATAAAAACATCAGGACCGCGATTGCCCGGCATAACGTTACGTACGGTTACAGCGCAGTTGAACAAGCTCCGTTTATCCGGTATAGTGCAAAGAAGAAGCGCTATACGATCTGGTATGAAAACGCCAAGAGTATTACCAAAAAGATCGAGCTGATCGGCCATTACGGATTGCACGGATTTTCCGCATGGGCGCTCGGGCTCGAGGTGCCGGATATCCACCGCGTGATCAAGAAGTGAATTGAAAGTTTTTCCGGCTGGGCGGTGTATTATCCGATAAGCAGAAAATCATTCCACAGCGCTTATTTCATTCGCTTATTCATAAATTTTTTATTCTATGCGTATAACATATCACAGTATGTCAATAACGGGAGGCGCGGCGCTCTTCGGTTTCCTGGCGGCCGCCTCTGCCGTACACGCGGCCGCACCGACCGTAAGCAGCGCCAAGATAACCGGGCCGCAAACCGTAACCATCGTGTACTCCGAATCCGTCAATACCAGCCAGGGAGATTACAGTAATTTCAACGGCATATTGGGAAGTCGCAACCTGACCGGACTGGCTGGGTCCGGGAGCGCTGCGATCGGGCTGACATTTGACGGGCCTGCATTTGCGCCTGATGCCGGCAACGGCGGGATGACGATCGCGACAACCACCGCAAGCGTGAGTGATCACACAACTTTTGGCGGCGGTAGCATTTCTGTCAGCGACGGGCAGATTCCCATGCTCACGTCCATTGCAGTATCCTCGGCCGGCAGCGGATTGCCGCTTGCAAAAATGGGTGGCTCCGTTGTTCTTACGTTGAGCGCGAACGAGGCAATTACGAGTCCGACCGTCACTGTGTTAGGACATGCGATTGCGGCCATCGGAGGAAGTTTCGGTCCGTATACGGTCAACTATATCATGTCAAACGGAGACCAGGAAGGAACCGTACCGGCCACGATCGCCATAACCGATCTTGCCGGCAACACGGGCAAAGTGACGCTCTCGTTTACCAATACCAATGGCGTTGTTCCGGTGCCCGTTGCTGTTCCTGCGGCTGTGCCGCCCCCACCCGCTCCGGTTCCCGCACCGGCTCCTGTTGTTGCCCCAAGCAGTGATCAGCAATATCAGGCGTTGTTGAAGGAACTTGAAGAGAAAAAATCCCAGCTTGCGCAAGCGGCCGCGATACCGCAGGCTACTCCTGCTCTGCCGGCATCCGTAAAATTCACCCGGGCGTTAAGCATCGGATCGGTCGGGGATGACGTTCGCGAATTGCAGCAACGGCTGGCGGATGAGGGTGTCTATCGCGGAGCGATCACCGGACGATTCGGCGCGCAAACCCGCGATGCGCTCAAAACATACCAGAAAAAACATCGCCTGGCGCCGCTGGGTACCGTTGGTCCCGGAACGCGGGCGCTGCTCAACCGGTAACGGCTCCACGGCCGTTTCATCTGCAATTATACTGGACGTAGCGAACATGAACGATAAAATAAAATCTTATATAGGGTATCTTGTCGGAACAGCTGTTGTTGTCGGCGCGCTTTTTTGGTTTGTAAGCGCCCATATGCCATCTTTAAGCGCCGCTCCGGTTTCAGCCGTCCCGCCTGTCTCTCGGGAAAATCGTATGCCTGATCAGGCGATTCCCTCGGTGCAGATCGCCGCGACCAAGATCGAGATCGAGATCGCAACAACCACCGCCGCACAGCAAAAAGGGCTTTCGGGAAGGAATTCGCTGCCCGCCGACCGGGGTATGCTCTTTGTATTCTCCCGGCCCGCCGCGTACCGTTTCTGGATGCCGGATATGCGTTTTCCGATCGATATCATCTGGATCAACGATAACAAGATCGTCGATGCGGACGAAGACGTGTCCCCGAGATTCGATCCGGCGCATCCGGTTTTTTATACCCCGGCGCGACTGGTCCAGTACGTCCTTGAAGTGAACGCCGGATTTATGAAGCGGAACAAGCTTCACGCCGGAGATCCGGTGAGTTTTCATCTCATGCGGTAGAATGTAAATCTTGTGGACCATGGAAATATGTCGCGTTGACGCACAATGCCAAGCCAGGTGGAATCAGTTTGTCAGACAGCATTACCCTCCTGTGGGGGCTTTTATGCAAACCTGGGAGTGGGGGGCGTTTCAGGAGGAGCTTGGCAGAAAAGTCGAACGATATTTTATGACTGACGCGAATGCCACCGTTGCCGCGTTCACGTTCGTATCGCACCAGCTGCCGTTCAATTTGTCATATGCATATATTCCCCGCGGACCGGTGATCACGGCACGGACCGCGGGAAGGGCCGGCACGCTCGACATATTCCGGTCCATACAAGCATGGATCCGGGAAGAAAACCGTCCCGGCATGATTTTCGTACGCATGGAGCCCCCACTCTCGTCCATGCCGCCTGATCTCTCCAAATACGGTTTCCGTGCCCCTCTCTATTATGTGCAGCCGCGCCATAACCACACCATTGTTCTGGACGGGACCGAGCAGGAGATCGTCGCAAGATTCCATCCGTCGACCCGTTCGAATATTCGCAGAGCCGAACAGCGCGGAGTAACCGCGGAATTAAAGCGCGGCATCGAGGAAACCGATGTGGATACGTTTTTTCAAATGGCTCGGCAGACTATTCACCGGAATAGCGGAAAAAACGTCTATCCGCAGCGCGCGTATTTCGATGCGCTGACTCAAGCGATTCCTTCGGTTGCGGATGATTATGATCCGGCGCGTCTGTCACTGGGCGCGTTTTGCGCCTACGAGCATGGCCGTCCGGCCGCGACCCATTTCGTTCTTTTCTTCGGTGACACGGCCACCTATCTCTACGGAGCTTCTTTTACCGATTCGCTGCGATCAAAGGCGGCGAGTTATCTCCATTGGGCGGCAATGCGGGAAGCAAAACGAAAAGGTTTGAAACATTATGATCTTGGCGGGGTGGATGAAGCGCGTTGGCCGACGCTTACGAGATTTAAACGCCAGTTTCGCGGAAAAGAGTTCTCGTATGTCGGCAATATCGACATTCCGGCCAGGCCGGCTCTCTACCGCGCGTATAATATTGTGCGGCGGTTCAGGGAGTTCTTTATCGCGTAATGCGTGAGGTAAGAAAAAGCAAGCATCGGGTGTAACAATAAATGCTAGCGCGAAACGGCCGTTTCATCATCGGGAGGAAGAAAAAGATCAAAAGCCGTGCGGCGATTCGGGCGGCTTTGATTGCTCTTGATTTTTTGGCGGATGTATGGTACGGTTAGAGTATTATGAAACGGAAGAGTTTTGAGTCCGAGGCGAATAGTGCCAAGACGCCGATGCTGGAGTTTATTGAAGCGTACAATAAAACCATACCGGCCGGTTTTCCGCGCGCCACTCCTGAGGCGTTGGAACAGTTTCGCATTACCCACACAGTACTTTTTAAGGGTAAGGCCGGGTGGTCCGTGGACAAGCACCGCAAACGCGTTATGGACTGGCTCTCTTCCTATCAGATGAACATCTCAATTCATGAATCCTAAAACAAACTCGGCCAGCTTTCACGGGCTTGGCATCGCACCCCGGCTGCTTGAAACCATTGGCCGACTTCAATTCACCACACCCACCCCCATACAGGAGCGGGCCATTCCGGTCGGCATCGAGGGCAAAGACGTGATCGGTATTGCGCAGACCGGTACCGGCAAGACGCTCGCGTTCGGCATCCCCATGATCCAGCGGATCGGCAATGAGAAAACCAAAGGATTGGTGCTGTTGCCCACGCGCGAATTGGCGCTTCAGGTGGAAGAAACGCTGCGAAAGATCGGCGGCGGCATGGGCATACGCACCGCAGTGCTGATCGGCGGCGCGCCTATGGGTTCGCAGATCCGGGCATTGGCGCGCAATCCGCAGATCATAATCGCGACTCCGGGGCGGATGATAGATCACTTGCAGCAGAAGACGGTCTCATTGCAGCACGTCTCGATTTTGGTGTTGGACGAAGCTGATCGCATGCTCGATATGGGCTTTGCCCCGCAGCTGAAAAAGATTTTTGAAAAACTTACCACAGAGCGCCAGACCATGCTTTTTTCCGCGACCATGCCCGACGACATCGTGCGCATGGCGACCAAGCACATGAAGCTGCCGCTTCGCGTGGAAGTGGCGCCTCCGGGCACCGCGGCCGAGCGCGTGGAGCAGGAACTTTTCGTGGTGAAGCGCGAGGAAAAAAACCGTCTGCTTGATAAACTGCTTTCCGAGTATCGCGGCGCCGTACTCGTGTTTTCGCGCACCAAGCACGGTACGCGTAAAATATGTAAAGCGATCCGTGACATGGGCCACAGCGCCGCAGAGATCCACTCGAATCGCAGCTTGGCGCAGCGTCGGGAAGCGCTTGAAGGATTTAAGACAGGACGATTTCGGGTGCTGGTTGCAACCGACATTGCCTCGCGCGGCATTGACGTTGCCGGCATTGAACTGGTCATCAACTATGACATTCCGGACAACCCCGGGGACTACATCCACCGCATCGGCCGTACCGCCCGCGCAGGCGAGCAGGGTCGTGCCATCTCATTCGCCACGCCGGACCAGCGCAGCGCCGTGCGCGACATCGAACGCCTGCTGCGTACTCTTATCTCCGTCTCCAAACTTCCGGAACTCCCTCCGGAAAAACCCGCCCGAACGACCACTGATATTCGGTCGGGCGGGCCGCGTGCGCCGGGCGCATACACTCCGCGCCAATCTCATGCCCCGCGCCGGTTTCCAAACTCTTCACGTTCCACCGGCGGCGCGCCGCGTCCCGCCTTTGGCAATTCTCGCCCCCGTTTCCAAAATACTCGCAACTCTCCAAGACGAGCTCCTAGGTTTCGATAGACCAGTCAGTAACAAAGTGATATACTCCGAATATGGATATTCAAAATTTCATTGCAAAGAGGCCGTGTTTGGTCTGGTATATCGGTGACAAAAAACATCTCTCAAACGAAGCAATTGTGGAGAGCGTATTGAATTACGGCGATTTTCAAGATGTTAAAAAAATGATTTCCATACTGGGCATGAAAAGGGTTGCCAATATTTTCAGGCAACAATTAAGGCACAAAAGAGTGAATTATGAGCCGAAAATAAAAAATTATTTCAAATTGTATTTCGATACCCATGCACCCATAAAAAAGTAAAGTTGTTCCGTTCTCAGCTCGCGTATTTTAAGGACATTGATCATTCCGAAAAAGTTATTTTTATGAAGGGCATGAAGGTCGGGGATGCCGTTATCAAAAAAGGATTGAAAGAGTTCAGTGTATTATAAATCGAGGATACTATGCCAATGATTCATGTTGAGTATAATGATGCCACCGTCGCGGAGAGTGACGCAGAAACTCTCTCCAAAGTTATTTGTATTATTGTTTCAAAAGCCACGGGAATCGAGGATGTTTTTGTCTATGGGAATACCGCGAGGATAAAAGTTCAAGCTGCGCCAATAGAGGTTTTTGTTCGCATGACGGCCGCAAAGATTAAGGATGAAAACGTTTTGCTGCATGAGATAAAAGCGAAGTTGGCAGAATGGAAAGCATCTGCTGGCTTTCAGCACCCCATCAATCTTACGCTCATCCCCATGCATTGGAAGATTGAGATTGGTATTTAAATGAAGTTGCGTGCTTAATGAGTTTCTGGTAATATGAAATCATGAATGTAGTAACTATTCCTAAAAAACTGATACAAAAAGGTGATCTTCTTGTCGTGGAGAAGCGTAACTTTGAACGATTAACGCAGGAAAATGCCGAATTACGGATGGCGATACGGGCGATTTTGGCCGGGGAGGTGGCATTGCGAAGAGGGAAGACCAGAAGTTTTCGAGCTTTTTTGGAAAATAAGTTTCCGCAGTATGCCTAAGATTACCCGCTCGCACACCACCCCGTTTTTTGAGAAAAAATTTGAGCGATTGGAACAGTACTTACAAAAGATAGCGGCAAGAAAATTACTCCTCTTCGAAAACGATCCATCTCATCCGGGTCTTGGTACGCATAAATTGCATGGCGAGCTCGCCCGATTCTGGGCGTTTTCTGTTACCAAACAATATCGTGTGCTGTTTCGATTTTTGAAAGATCACGAGGTCATTTATTACGACGTTGATACTCATGATATCTACCAGTAAAATAGAAAAGGTGAAAGAGCACTTCCGGTCGAGGGACGGGAAGATTTTTTCGGTGCTGGAGGGGATGGGGCTGGAAGCGCTTATGCCGCAGGAGGATCCGGGGCGGTACTTTGCGAAATTATGCAGGGAAATTATCGGGCAGCAGCTTGCGGGCCGCGCGGCGGACGCCATTGCGGGAAGGTTTGTAAAGCTTTTTCCGAAAGCGACGCCAACTCCGCGCCGTGTCATGGCGTGTTCCGAAGACGCGTTGCGCCGGACAGGCATGTCCTGGGCAAAAGTGCGATCGGTGCGGGACCTTGCGTTAAAAACCGCCAAGGGCGAACTTGCATTTGAAAAATTTTCACAACTCGATGATGAAGCGGTGATCGCGGAGCTCGCCAAAGTGCGCGGCATCGGCCGCTGGACCGCGGAGATGTTTCTCGTCTTCACGCTCGGCCGTGAGGATGTATTCTCCCACGGAGACCTTGGCCTGCGCAAAGGACTCGTCCGGCTGTACGGCAAATCCCGCACGCGCACGCGCGAACACGTCGGCCGCATTGCCGCAGCGTGGTCTCCGTACCGAAGCTACGCATGTCTGGCGCTGTGGCACATCAACGATTCACAAAAATAGAACCTTATCGAAGCTCCGGCGCAGCGGGCCTGATCTGAATGGTCTGCGCGGTGATGCTGCCGTCGGGATTGGAAATGCCCATGGCGGTGACGGTTTGTCCGACGGAAAGGTCCTTGAGCGATCCGGAAACCGCCTTCATGACTTGGGTGGAGTCGGAGATAAAGATAATCTTTGATCCGCCCTGCTGCTGCCCACCGGAACCGTTGTCTGTGTTTTGGTCCGGGGCGCGAAGCTGAATGGTAATGCTCTTGTCATCTCTGCCGATGATCTGCCCTCCGGAAAATCCTCCGTTGCCCATGCCTCCTCGTCTGCCTCCGTTGCCCCTGTCTCCTTCCCGTTGAAATCCTCCCTGGCCCCGGTTGCCCCCGCTTCCGGCTGCCGCGAGCGACTTACTTTGATCATATGTGGTGCCGGCATAAAACGATCCGGCGCCGACCGCGATAACAACTGCGATGGTGATAATTGTTTTGTTTATAACGATGCGCTATGTCATTCTCGACTTGATCGGGAATCCATGTTCGCATCTTCTGGATTCCCGCTTTCGCGGGAATGACAAACAATATGATTGATTATTGATGACCTTTACTTATAAAATTTTCGATTATTCATATCTTAACGCGTCAATTGGATTCAAACTTGCAGCGCGCTGCGCCGGGTAGTAGCCGAAGATGATGCCTATGGCGGCGGACACTCCGAACGCGAGCAGGATGGATGAGGGCGATACGCTTGTCTGCAATATGCCGAAGTAGGTGACGGCGTACGATGCGGACCAGCCCAGCGCCACGCCGACAAGCCCGCCCGCAAAGGTAAGCATGACCGCCTCAGTCAGGAACTGAATGTTGATGTCGCGTTTTTTCGCGCCGATGGCCTTGCGCAGACCGATCTCGCGGGTGCGCTCGGTTACCGTAGTGAGCATCATGTTCATGATGCCGATGCCGCCGACCACGAGCGAGATGCCGGCAACTGATGCAAGAAAAATGGTAAACGCATTCGTAACTTGTGTAAGCGTGCCCAAAATATCCGCTTGCGAGAGAATGGAAAAATCAGGGCTTTGGCTGTCCACGCGGTGTTTCGCGAGCAGGAGCGAGGTTGCCTCGTCCTGCACCTGGGGCATCAGGTCTTTTGATTCGGCGCTGATTGCGATGGAGGAGAGAAAATCGGCGCCGGCAAGAATTTTTTGCATGGTGGAGAGCGGAACAAAAACCGTATTGTCCGGATTGAAAAACCCGGAGCTGCCTTTGGATTTAAGTATGCCGATAACTCTCATATTTACTTTGTTGATGCGGACTGTTTTTCCAAGCACATCGTTGTCTCCGAAGAGATCCTTGGCTGCGGTGGGTCCGAGCACCGCAACTCTGCCCATGCTGCGGACATGGGAGTCGGTGATAAACGATCCATCCTCAAGCGAAATATTTCGCACGGCCTCGTATTCGGGCATGACGCCGATCACGGTGGAGTTGGTGTTGGCGCCGGTGGACGAGACAATCTGGAATCTGCGTTGGAGTTCTGGTGAAATGTGCGCGACTCCGGAGACCTGGCGCAACACCTCGATGTCTTCGTTCTTGAGCGTTTGCGCCGAGCCGCGACCGGCCGATACAAACCCTCTTCCCGGCTGCAGGAATCCCGGCATGACCGTAAGGAGATTCGAGCCGAGCCCCTCAATGCTCGACTGAATGGCCGCGGAAGCGCCCTGTCCGATGGATACCATGGCGATCACCGAGGAGATGCCGATGACAATGCCAAGAGTCGTCAGTATTGATCTGACTTTGTTTGTTGAGAGCGAAAGATATGTTTCTTCAAGAATGTCTAAGGTAGTCATGGTTTTCCGTGGCGCTCTTTATTATTCTCCGTCGGTGGCTTTTATCATCGCTTACGATCAGGCCGTCCCTGATGGAGATGATGCGATGGCTGTGTTGGGCAACCTCGTGTTCGTGCGTGATGAGCACGATGGTCCGACCCTGCTCTTCGTTGAGTCGCTGGAACGTGCCGAGCACGATCTCTCCGGTTTTGGTGTCGAGATTGCCGGTGGGTTCGTCCGCAAGTATGAGCGTGGGGTCGTTGACGAGCGCGCGCGCGATGGCAACGCGTTGGATCTGTCCGCCGGAGAGTTGGTTGGAAAGATGGCTGAAGTGATCTTTCTCAAGTCCGGCGGCCCGCAGTGCGGCCTCGGCGCGCTGCTCCCGTTCATGCTTGGCAACGTGATTGTACACGAGCGGCAACATGGTATTGCGCCGCACCGTGGCGCGAGGAAGCAAATTGAACGCCTGAAACACGAACCCGATTTTGTCTCTCCGAATGTCGGCGAGCTCGTCGTTGGAGAGTTGGGATACGTCTTGGCCGTCGAGCAGGTACGTGCCGGTCGTCGGGGTATCAAGGCATCCAAGAATGTGCATGAGCGTTGACTTGCCGGAACCGGAAGGTCCCATGATCGCGACAAATTCCCCGTCGCCAATTTGAAAACTCACGCCTCCCAATGCCTGAAATGGGGTGTTCCCGCTCCGGTATGTTTTGGTGATGTTTCTGACTTCGATCATAATCTAGCGCGGGATTCGGACCGCGCCGCCTCCACCGCCTCGGTTGCCCCCGGGTGCTCCAAACAAGCTCGGCGCCTGGGTGGTCGGTGCAACAGTTGCCGATGCGGTGATAGTCCGCGTGATCACCTGATCGCCCTCTTTGAGTCCGGACGTGATCTCGGTCATGGTGTCATTGGAAAGTCCGATCTCGACGTTTTGTCTGTGCGGAGCCGTTGCGGAAGTGACGCCCTGATTTGTCTGCTGGTTTTGTGGCACGGGCGGATCGAGCCTCTCCACGTAGGAGCCGTTGTTTTGCGTTTTGACCGCGCTTGATGAAACGATAAGCACGTCCGGCTTGGCATTGGTGATGATGGCTGCGGACACGCTCATGCCGGATTTTATACGCTCGTCCTGCGTGTCAAAAGATATTTTTACGTTGTAGGTGACCACGCCTTGCGTGACGGTCCCGACGGTATCGATTTCCACAACCTGTCCGGTGATGCTTACATCCGCGACCGCATCGAACGTGAGCGTGGCTTTCTCGCCTGTTTTGATTTTCGCCGCATCAACTTCGTTGAGCGAGATCTCGGCAACCTTCTGGCGCGTGATGAGCGTGGTGATGACTGTTGCTGCAGAGATTGCGTCCGCCTTCTTTACGTTGAGTTTTGCGACGATGCCGTCAAAGGGCGCGCGCACCGTGTAGTCCGCCAGATTTTCTCGCGCATCACGCAGGGCATTCTCCCGCTGCGCGATGGTAAGCTCTGCGGTCCGAATGTCGAGCGCGTCTGCGCCTTCTTTCAGTTTTTCGAGCGACTGCGCGTCTTCGATGATGGTGCGATCCGCATTCACGATCGCGTCTTTGTCGTTCTGAATCGCGGTCTTGCTCCCGAGCAGATTGACCAGATGCATATTGGTCTTTCCGGTGTATGTGTTGAGCGATGCGAGGTGCGTTATCGCGACGGAGGCGGGTTTGAAATTATGTTTGGTCAGCGTGTCCTGATAGAACTGGATCAGATTGTCGGCGCTCTTCACCGCCTCGGCAATGTCTTTGGTCGCGTCGTAGGTTTGACCGATGATCGTCTCGATCGTGGCAGTGCCCGAAGATCTGCTCGCCGTTTTGTATGCGGCATAGATCTGGTCGTACTGATCGCGCGCGGTCTTGAATTTTTGATTTGCATCATCCTTATACTGGTTTGCCTTGTCGTCATACGTGGCAGCCGTACCCGCGTAATAATCAATGTTCCACTGGCCTCCGTTGCCAAGCCCCGAGGTCGCGGTAAAAAGCATGTCCTGCAGTCCGGTTACGATGGCGGGCAGATCAAGAAACGCGTTTGCCACGGTATTGAAACCGTCATCGTACGCTTTTGCAAGATCGGCCTGGGCATTCGTCTTGGATTCTTTTGCCCGGTTCAGGGCATTTTCGGATTGAGTGATGGAAAGGACGTCTGCTGGTTTCTGCAATTTCTGCAAGGCGATTCTGACGCTCTCAAGGTTGACTTCGGCGTCGCGTACCGCTTTTTGCGCGTTTCGGCTGTCAAGCAGGAGAACGACGGCTCCTGTCGCCACCCGCTGTCCATCCGTGACATGAACGGAGATCACGTCGCCGGACGCTTTTGGTTTCAGATCAATCTGGTTCGACGCCGAAACCTGCCCGGTGCCGGTGATCGAGGTGATGAGCGTTCCTCTCTCCGCAGTCGCCACCACATAGCGCACGGCGTTGCTCGTGTTGGTGAGCCGTCCGTATTCCCAATAGCCGCCGTACGCGATCACGGCAAGCGCGATCACGCTCATAATGGTCTGTGATGTTTTTTTTACTTTTTGAAACATGGTTACATTTTTCTGATTTCTCCGCAAGCCAATTATTTTTTTGCTTAAGTTAAACTTCCTTAGATTCCAGAATCTAACGCAACAGCGTTACGTATGAATGAGTTGATTAAAAACCTCATAGGGTGTCTGCCAATCCAATGTTTTTCTTGGTCGTCCATTCAAGAGATGCTGCGCTCTCTTAATTTCTTTTCTGGTAAC
>JACPYI010000015.1 GCA_016196115.1 Candidatus Sungiibacteriota bacterium | reverse complement strand
GTTACCAGAAAAGAAATTAAGAGAGCGCAGCATCTCTTGAATGGACGACCAAGAAAAACATTGGATTGGCAGACACCCTATGAGGTTTTTAATCAACTCATTCATACGTAACGCTGTTGCGTTAGATTCTGGAATCTAAGTTATCATATTCAACAGCAAAAATCTTTTGATAGGGAAAGCTGATCCCGCGTTCCGAAGGTATTGATCCATATCCAGCAAAGGGGTCAAGTATAATATCTTTGGGCTGAGGCTCGGAGAGAGTGCTCATGATGTGAGAAATCTCTTTTCTCAACTCGCCTTTGGCGGGTCTTCGCTCGGCTCCGTAAGGATAGGTTATGCGTATGCCGAAAAACCCGTATCCCTCGCGGCGCAGCAGAAACCAAAACTCAAGATTCGGGTTCTTGATGCTCAACCGCAAGCCGTTGATATGCATAATCTTCGATTCAAGACCCCGCAATACGGTATGCGCTATTGCCGTAGTTTGATTCTCTAAAGAAGCAACGATCTTAAAAAATTTCCTGCCCGGGGGCGCATATTGCGCCAATGCTCTTTCCAAACCATGGTTGCGCGTGACCGACGTGATCATACTCTCCAAAGATTGTTTGTTCGGCTTGAGAGATTTGAAAAGACGCACCGATATGAACGAGTTGTTAAAAAAGCGGAAATTTCTGATTTCTCTTTCGGGATAATCCGATGCATAGACCATCAGTCCATCAAGGAGTAACTTGATTTTGAACCTGTCTCTTCTTTTTTTTAAAATTTCTTCAATAATCTCCTGTGTCCCGGTCACAAACGTCGAGAAATAGGTTTTCATAACCCAAGAAAAAACGATTAAAACTTCACCGCCTCTCCCGGTTTGATGATCTGCTCCTTTTTTTGAGCGGGCACATCAACAGACATTTCCGTTTTCTTCTTTTGAGATATTATCGGCCGTTCCTGTTTTGATGCCGAATCCCGTTCTTGCAGCGCTTCCGCAAGAGCTTTTTTTAATGCGGAAACGTCAACGCTTGGCCGTGGATTGCCTGATGGGGGTATCGCGGGAGGCTTTTCTTTTTGAGATTCTATGCCCGCATCCTTTTTTTGCTGTTCTCGCGGCTGCAGGGTTGAGAGCGAAATCGGTTTTGCGCCTGGCGGGGTACGCAATACCGGACCGCCCGACAGAATTGAAGACTGGCCGACGGGTCTGCCGGCTTTGGACAACGGCCGATTCATAGGACGATTCTGTCCGCTCGGCTGAACAGGTCTCGGAGGGAAATCTTTTCGCGGTGGCATATCTGCTCGTACTCGCGATGGAAATGCAGACCGTTGAGGCGCTCCATTGTTTTTTCGTGGACGCGCTTGCGGGGCATTGACCTGCACAAACTCAATGCCGATGTCGCCAAGCGATGACGCGAATTGCGCTTGTCGTGCCTGCGGCATACGCTCCGGCAGCGGGATCAGTTTTCCTTCCTCAATCTGTTTGAAGCAACTTAGACAATACGCCGGCCGCTTGCCGTCCGGCTGAAACGGCACCTGGGTTTCTTTGCCGCAATTCCAGCATGTGGCATCGAACATCTTGCCGCTGGCGGCTTGTGGCATACCCCCGCCTCCGGCATCGTCAACAATGCCGCTCCATCGCGCAATGTTGCGCTCAACCTGGGCGCGGGGCCGCGCATACAGCTCGCGCGAGCTCTGCATGATCTGCTCTTTGATACCCGGATTGGTCTCGAATTTTAATGGCGGAAGCGTTGCCGCGGAAAACGGCCGCGAAGTCACGCCGTCCACCATAAGCCGCAGGTAGATGTGGTGGTTGGGTTGCGCGATCAAATCGGCCTGGGTGAATTCCGGCGCAAACTGCGTTTCCAGAAACTCCGCATCCGGCGCGCCGACCCGAAATGAGATAAAAGTGCCGACGTTGCCGAATATCGCATCACGCACTTTGGTGCTCGTGCTGGTTACGAGCTGTCCGATATACTGATGCGCGAGCACCAGATCAAGCCGGTATTTACGCGCCTCGGAAAGGATATTAGCGAACGAATCGGTCGCGAAATTCTGGAACTCGTCAACATACAGATAAAAATCTTTGCGTTCTTCCTCCAAAATCCGCACGCGCTCCATGGCAGCAAGCTGGATTTTTGTAATGATCATCGCGCCCAGCAGTCCGGAGTTGTCCTCCCCGATCTCCCCTTTGGATACGTTGACGAGCAAAATTTTCTCTTCGTTCATGATGTCCGCGATTCGCAGCGTAGATGTCTCCTGCCCCACGATGTTGCGGATAAAACTCGTATTCAAAAATTGCCCCACTTTGTTTTGGATCGGCACGATCGCCTCGCTGCGGAACTGATCCCGCCACTGCTCATACTCGTGCAGCCAAAACGATTTTACCACCGGGTCTTTCACATTTGCCACGATTTTTTCACGATAGTCCTTGTCCACCAGAATACGGGAAATGCCGAGCAGCGTGGTACCCGGCGTATCGATCAGCGCCAAAATACAGTTCTGCAAAATGTACTCCATGCGCGCGGACCAGACATTGGCCCAGATTTTGGTGAAAATCCCAAGCAGATCGGAGACGATCAAGTGCTTGTACTTGGCGTTCGGCACTTCAATCACGTTGAACCCGATCGGAAAATCAACATCCACCGGATTGAAGTACACCACGTCTTTCATCCGCTCCTCCGGGATCTCATCCAGCACTTCTTCCGCAAACTGCCCGTGCGGATCAATCACCGCCACCCCCTTGCCTGCGCGAATATCCTGCAGCACCAGATTTTTCAAAAGCGTCGTCTTCCCCGTACCTGTCTGCCCGATCACATACGTATGCTGGCGCCGGTCTTTGACCTTCACGCCAAACACCCGATCGCCCCCGCGAAAGTTGCATTTCCCGATAAACGTAGTGCTGTTGTCTTTATCCACCGGCATATCCACTATTATATCACTTTTCGGTAAAACAAAAAGCTCCCGCGGGAGCTCTTACTAAAGACATTCCATACGTTGCAATAACCGAGCGGCATCCGCAGCATGTCTTCTTCAATTACGCAATCGTTCTGTCAAAACCGACGTATGCCATTGCTTCGGCTTGTATGCAGCAAGACGTATAAGAGGAAAAGTGCCTGACAACATATGCTTTTCTAAATCCTCCGCCAATCTATGCTGATCATACCCTACACAAATCACATCCGGTTTGTGTGTGACGATCACCCCGTAACTCCCGCTCGTCTCATCCCCCAAAACCGCCAGCGTCACTTCCGGAACTTCTTGCACCATAGCGAGGCGTTCCGTTTCGAAATGGAACGGTTGCTTATTTTTCAACTCCATCACTGTCCGATCCCGCGCCACGACCGCGATCAATTCATCCCCATGCTCCCGCGCCTGCCGGAAAAAATCCAAATGTCCCGGATGCAGGCGGTCAAATACTCCGAACACCATAACTTTTTTTCTGCCTTTGCCCATTGGCTGTAATCACTTGATCTCAACTCCGGGCGGCACCTCTTGACCAGGCACCAACAGTACTGGTCCGGCCGGGCTGTCCGCGGCAAGGAGCATGCCTTGACTTTCGAGGCCCATAAGTTTGCGCGGTTCAAGATTGGCAACGATCACGATCTCCATGCCAAGAAGCTGTTCCGGCCGGTATCGCGTACCAATACCCGCGATGATCTGGCGTTCTTCCTGCCCGAGCGATATGCGCAGGCACAACAACCTGTCCGAGCTCTCGACGCGCTCGGCAGTTATAATCTTTGCAATTCGCAAATCTATTTCTTTGAATTGGTCACATGTGATCATATTTTCTATGAACTCTTGGTGCGGAATTTCCCTTTGATATTCTTTAGAAACCCGTCACGTTCCAATCCCATCAATATTTTTTCAATGCGAGCGTTTGGCTGTTTTGTTTTTTGCCCGACTTGAGCGACCGTGAGTCCAGCTCCGCGCAACATCATCCGCAAAATTTTTCCGCGAAGCTGGCGGTTCGATCCCTCAAAGCGCGACTGGCTGGCATAATGTCTGCTCCGGCGGTTCGGGTTTTCTTTTTCTTGGCGCCCGAGCATGGCGCCGTAATCCATAAGCGCATAATACCACTCGCGCGGATTTTTTGCATGCAGCGTTTGCCCGATCAGATCAAGCAGGTCCCTATCCGGTACGTCGTGCCGTGTTGGAAAGAAAAAATGAAGATACACCCGCCTGATGTTTGTCTCAATGAACGGCACAGGAATTTGAAACGCAAATGCTGCAATGGCTCCGGCCGTGCCCTTGCCGATTCCGGGCAGCGCATCAAGCAGCTTCGGATCGGCGGGCAGTTTTCCCTTGTAATCCGCCATGACCCGGGCGGCCAATTTTTTGAGCATGAGCGCGCGTCGGTTATACCCCAAACCCTGCCACTCTGTAAGCACTTGGACGAGCGATGCGCGATGCAATGCCGCAAAATTTGGAAATTTTTTCAGGAAAGCCCGATACTTGGTAACCACCCGTTCAACCTGCGTCTGCTGCAGCATAAACTCCGACACCAGAATCTTATATGGTGCGGACTTGTTCTTCCGAAGCTTGCTTGCCTTCCGTAGCTTTAGCGAAGGGAGGAGCGAAGGAGGACGCCACGGTAGATCCCTGCCATGTGCATGGTAGTAGTGCCAGATCGTCTTTTGAAAAGCGCGGCTGAGCTGTGACGAAAGTTTCTTCACTACTGTGCCGATTTGCTCGTTGCGACAAATCGCATCATAACCGGGTTGCCGGTCTCATCCTTGACCGAAAGATCAACCCGATAATCGAACTGTTTGTCTCCGTCATCGGCATGCAGCATAGCATAGTACACTTTTCCTTCCTCGGTTCCTTTGAGAAGCTCCACATTTTGTCCGGTATAGGTTCCGGCGTTGAAACGGTGTGCGCCCAAGATGTGCCCAGGTTTGCCGCCGTTGTCATCATGAACCACGACCCATCCGGTTGCCGCAAGCGTCACCGACTGGATCACGACCGTATCGCCCGGCTTCTGATCCTCGACTGAAACAGAATTCTTGCCTATGGACATCGAGATCTGGCCGTCCAGCGAGGGTCCGACTGTCGCGCTTGGCGCTTCATTGGAGCGCGCCGCGCCCGTTTCCTGGCCGCCAGCGCCGACCCCCGCCCCCGCAACCCCTTGGTTATTTTCTCCGATCTGCTGGCTCATCTGCTGCTCGGATGCGGCAAGCTTTCTGCGCATATACACCCGATCGGCTCCGAAACCGACCAAACCCCCAACCACAAACAATACAACCCCGACAATGATAGTGTCTTTCATATGACCTGAATATATGCCGACTAAAAAATTTGTCAATTTGACTTTAGAAAATCTTTATTGTCTCTTTTCATATCCTGCCCTTCTTGATGTTCTCGCGTACTTTTTTGACATATTGCTGGAAGAAAAAGAGATTATGAAAAGTCAGGAGTTGCAGCGCATTTATTTCTTTCGCGCGAAAAAGGTGAGAGAGATATGCTCGCGAATAGAGCGCGCACGTCGTACACGGGCATTTTCTATCCAGCGGTTTTTTATCTTTGAGAAACCTTGATTGGCCGATGTGCAGTTTGCCTTCGGAGGTGAACGCGGTGCCGTGCCGCGCATAGTGCGTGGGCACGATGCAGTCGAACGTGTCGATGCCTTCGCGGATGATCGGCACAAGGTCTTCAAGATACCCGATACCGAGCAGATGGCGCGGTTTGTCCGGGGGCAGGTGATCGATCACCCACCGGCACATGACGGTCATGAGGCGCTTGTCGCTGCCGAACTCTCCGCCGATGCCGAATCCTTCGAACGGAAGCGAGCCGATGAATCGTGCGCTTTCCTTGCGCAAATCCTGAAACCGTCCGCCCTGTACGATGCCGTAAAGCGCCTGTCTCGTACGCCGGGCCTTGAGGCATTTCTGCGCCCAGTCATGAGTCCGCGCAAGGGACTTTTTTGTGTACTCATAATCCGCTGCCGGAGACGTGCACTCGTCAAACGCGAATGTAATATCCGCGCCCAGCTGTTCCTGAATACGGATCGATTCTTTCGGCCCGAGAAAAATCTTTTTCCCGTCCCGAAAGGACGTAAAGCTCACGCCGTCATCCGTGATGCGCAAGAGTTTGGGCTGCTGGCCGATTTTGATGGAAGCGCCCTCTTTCGGCTTCAAAATTTTCCCGGTGCTGAAATCCTTGCCGAATCCCAAACTGAACACCTGAAACCCGCCCGAGTCCGTCATGAGCGGGTGGTGCCATTGCATAAAGTCATGCAGCCCGCCCGCCGCCTTCACGATCTTCTCTCCCGGCATCTCATGCAGATGAAACGTGTTGGCAATGAGCAGTTGCGTGCCGGTCTCGGCCACTTGTTGGGCCGTAAGCGTCTTGACCGCGCCAAGCGTCGCCACCCCCACATATGCCGGCGTCTCCACCTCCCCGTGCGGCGTCTTAATAATTCCAACCCGCGCCCTGCTCTTTTTCGATTGCTTGAGAACCTTGAATTCGATCATTCCAGAAATTGTTCAATTTCTATTATTTTCTGCCTGCTGGTATGTCCGGAAACGATGCGAACACGCGAAATCGGAACATCAAAGTGCCCCGCAAGCGCTTTAATAATGGCTGCATTCGCCCGACCCTGTACCGGCGGCTCTTTCACCGCGACAATAAAGCGTGCCTCACGTGCCCGCCCGAAGCCATGAGGCGAAGGAGGGTCAATTTTCTCTATGTACTCTTCCTTCGCATTTGGTTTTGCCATAACGAAAATTTTCATGAGTAATCAGTAATATTTCTGATTCAACACTTCACTTACGATCGTGGGGCAAGTGTTGAATATAGATTTGTCACTATTTTAATAAACCCGCGACATCAGAAAACGAAATGAGCTTCGCGTCTGACTCCCCGCGCTTCTTTATCTCGACACTTCCCTGCTCCACGGTTTTCTTGCTCACCACTACGCGCAACGGTATGCCGATCAAGTCGGCATCTGCAAATTTCTCACCCGCGGCTTTGTCGCGATCATCATAGAGCACCTCAATGCCGGCTTTCAGCATTTCGTCATAGATTCTTACAGCTTCTTCAAAGCCGCCGTCAAGCGCGATCAAATGAACTTGAAACGGCGAAACAGATTCGGGCCAGATAATGCCTTTGGCATCGTTATGTTTTTCAACCACCGCAGCCATGCTCCTGCCGATGCCGATCCCATAGCATCCCATATAGAACGGCTGGTCGCATCCTTGGGCATCGGTAAAAACCGCGCCTTTCATTTTGCTCGAGTAGTGCAGACCGAGCTGAAAAACGTTTCCGACTTCAATCCCCTTTTTCTCGAGATATTTTTGCCCGTCCGGCGCAACGGCACCCTCGTACGCCAGCGCAATGTCGGCGATAAGATCACAGGTGAAATCGCGGCCATGGTTTACGTTGATCGTGTCAGTTGTTTCTTCCTTCTGCCCGCCGATCAAATTCCGCGCATGTTCAAGCACACTATCGCCCACATAGTAGGCCCCGGCATGGCCCCATGAATGCACATAGCCGGTCTTGGTGCCAAGTTTCGCGAGGTCTTCTTCGCCTGCGGCCTCAAGCTGCCCCACGGCTTTCAACACTTGTTCCAATTTTGTTTTGTTCACCTGCAAATCGCCGGTAAGCGCCGCGATCACGATCTGGCCGGTTACGGTATTGCGATACACGACGTTTTTCGGATAATGGCTGGCTGGTTTGCCATAGTGCTTGACATTGTCCTCCATGGTCTGCACCCATGCCGGCTGCTCAATCGTCTGCATTGGCAGCATCTCCGCTCCGGCGTTCGCAGGATCGCGCTTGAATTTCGCCACGTCCTCATGCGCCGCAATCGATCCGTCCGGAGTCGTGAAGTACCGACTCTCTCCCGCCTCCGATTCCACGATAAACTCGTGGCAGTACTCCCCGCCTATGTACCCGTTATCCGCTTCCACAATTATTGTTTTCAAACCAAGCCGGTCAAATATCCGCGAATACGTATTTTTCATGCTCTCGTATTCCCGTTGAAAATCTTTCTCGTCCGCATGAAAAGAATACCCGTCCTTCATGATAAACTCGCGCACTCGCAGCAATCCGCCGCGGCTGCGCAACTCATCGCGAAATTTTGGAGAAAACTGGTACAGGTGAAACGGCAGATCGCGGTAGCTGATCGTGAATTTCCTGATCAGATCGACGAACATTTCTTCGGCCGTTCCCCCGAGCGCAAACTCTGCGCCTCTCCGGTCTTTCACCTTCATCAATTCAAACCCGGTCGTGTTGGTCCGGTTGGTTTCCTGCCACAATTCGAGCGGATGCAAAATCGGCGCCAGCATCTCCTGTGCCCCGGCCGCATCCATCTCCTCTTTCACGATCGCCATGATTTTTTGCTGCACCCGCTGCCCGATCGGCAAAAAATAATATCGCCCCGCCACGGATTCCCGAATAAACCCCGCTTGCTTGAGCAGTTTCGCCGAAACGTTTTTATCGTCATCCGACACCGTCTTCGTTGTCTTTAGAAAATAGCGGGAAAGTTTCATAATGTGTTATGAGCCAATACTATCGTACCGAAGATACTTGGTCAATGCGAGAGGCGAGTGAGACAAAGAAATTATTCAATGCCTCGCTCGCTAGATTTTAACAACAAGAGCTTAGTAGAAACTTGTGGAGGTACCCATGCGCGTGCCAACTTCATAGTCATTGGCAAATCCATAAATAACATTGTCGCCCATGCCCGCAATCGCAACACGCATTCCAGCACGAAAGCATTTTGTCGCCTCAATAAGTTTTGCGCGCATGCCTCCTGATCCAATAGAGGAAGCTGTAAAAGGCGCGTGCAGAAGCTTTTTGATTGTGGCAATGTTGATCATCTTGTACATGCGGGCATCGGGACACGTATACGGGTCGCTCTCATACACCCCGCCGACGTTTGTTACGAAGAGAATCGCATCTGCCCGGATACGGCGAGCGATCATGCGCGCGAGCCGATCATTCTCGCTCATGTCTTGATCAATTGATTGCACCTCCCGAGCAGACACGACATCGTTTTCGTTGACAATGGGGATGATCCAAGCATTATGGAACTGCAGAATCGTCTGGTGGATATTCCGCCACTCGCTTCTGTTTTTCCAGTTCGCGTGGGTAACCCATACCTGACCCACTTCGCGATCATGGACAGCAAAAGCATTCCCCCATTTATTGAGCAGGTGCCGCGCTCCTATTGCGGCAAGACCCTTTTTGTCGAGATGAGCAGCATCTATCGCGAGTTCTTCTATCCGTTCCCGGCCTTCTTGAATTGCTCCGGAACTTACGAGCGTTATCTTCAGCATGCTAAAGCGCATACTCTGCGCATTTACAATTTGTGCCGCCACATTGTCGAAAATTCTTTGATCAAGATAGCCTCTTGCTTCTCCTCCTTTCGCAAGGAGTGTTTCAGTGCCAAACTTCAAGACCATATTACACGCAATTTTGGTAAACATGTTCGGCTGGTTTTCCCACCTGTGGCTGGTCATTAGCGTGCCTCCTTCTTGTTGTTAGAAAAGAACAACAGCCCCTGTGTTCAAACAGGGACTGGTTAGAATCTTCTTATTTTGATTATCTCATATCCCCTCACGACGCGTATAAAAAAGATTCGAACAAACCCCCATTTGTCGCCGTGGGCTTTGCGGCTGTTGCGCGCAATTTTGGTTTGTTTGAATACTTAATTGCATAACATTATTATCATAATCCATCACGCAGATATATGTCAAGGGTTTGTATCAAAACAGCTGCCCGGCGAAATTTTTCGCGAGCATGGACTGGATTTTTGCGCGCGCGTCGTTGAAGAGCTGCATGACCAGTTTCTCCTGGGTTTTTGCGTCGAGTTCCGGATTGAGCGAGAGTTCCATGACTTCAAATTCTCCGCTCATGACCACGCGGGTACCGTTCTTTTCGACTTCGACGCGCTGCTGCTTGATCTGGTTCTGCAGCTGGCGCAACTGGTTGATTTGTTTAAGTTTATCGAACATGGGAAAAATGATGAAAATATTTCTTATCCACGCGATTGCCGACAAAGCCCACTCCGTCGCGCTGCAGAAGCTTGCGCTTGGTCGCAATACCTCCCGGAGCGCTGTAGCCAGTCAGCTCACCCGAAGATGCCACGACCTTATAGCACGGATACTCGATCGGGTGTTCGTTGCCCGCCATAATCCTGCCGATGGCCCGAGACGAGGTTTTGCAGACCCGTGCCATCTCTTTATATGTCGCGACCTTGCCTTTGGGAATTTTCTTGAGTAGTTCAACTGCCAGATGCATGAGGAGGGTTTAGTTCGAGACACACTGAATTCATGCAATATCGTTTGCCTGTCCGGGGGCTGCCCGCCTTGCCGCGAGGCAGGTCATCAAATAAGTGCCCCAGATGCGAGCCGCATTTGGTGCATACCACTTCAGTGCGCTCCATGCCATGAGTAGTGTCGGACACAGATTTTACCGCGCCCGGAAGCGCCTGGTCAAAACTCGGCCAGCCCGTACCGGAATCGAATTTCGTATCGGAAGAGAACAGCGGATTCCCGCACGCGGCGCACGCGTACATGCCCGTGCGCTCCTCGTGGCTGTACTTTCCCGTAAACGGGGCTTCGGTCCCCTTCTCGCGCAATACCCGGTACTGCTCCGGAGTAAGCTTGCGCTTCCATTCCTCTTCGGTTTTTGGTATTGCTTTGGTATCCATAGACACGCCTATGTCATTCCCGAGAAAGCGGGAATCTAGTGTTATCATTTCTGGATTCTCGATCAAGTCGGGAATGACATTAAAAAAACCATTAGCCTTTATTTCTTCAGTAATTCCGCAAACTTTTCCTGCACCTTTTGCAGCTTGGGATTAATGATTATTTCGCAATACGGATTGCCGCGATTGTTTGCATAATAATTTTTGTGGTAATCTTCCGCCTCGTAGAATTTCGTCAGCGCCTCCACCGCGGTTACGATCGGCTTGCCAAGGGCATTCGAATCGTTGATCTCTTTGATAAACCGCTCGGCCTCTTCTTTTTGTTCCGGCGTCGTATAAAAAATAACCGAGCGGTATTGGGTACCCGTATCATTGCCCTGCCTATTGACCGAGGCCGGATCGTGGCTCCCGAAAAACACCGTAAGCAGATCGCGAAACGTTATTTTCTGCAGATCATACTCGACGCGGCTCACCTCGACATATCCGGTGTTTCCGCCGCACACCTCCTCATACGTCGGATTCTCCTTTGTCCCGCCCGCATACCCCGGCATGACCGACACAATCCCCTTAAGCATCTGAAACACCGCCTCCGTGCACCAGAAGCATCCACCCCCGAATACCGCGATTTCGGATTTGCTTTCCATAGATGTATAGAGCTACTGTACCAAATAGGCGCGTATCTCGGCAAGAAACGCCTCGCCGAAATCTTTAAGCTTGCGTTCGCCGACTCCCGCGACGCGAAGCATACTTTGGGAATCTTGCGGTAACATGCGCGCCATCTCCTGCAGGGTACGGTCTCCGAACACGATGTAGGCGGGTACTGATCGTTCATGCGCGAGGCGGGAACGAAGCGCGCGGAGGCGCTGGAACAATTCTTCGTCAAATTCCCGCTTATCGCGGCCAGCGGCTAACGTGCCAAGCATCCGGCGAAGCGCATCGTGTTTGGACCGGGGAAATGCGCCCCGAGGGGCGACACCTTCTCTCATCGGCTCTTTCCGCGTACGCGAAAGCATGATCGGAGTGCGTTCAAGCAGCAGCTTTTTCCCTAAAGCGCTCACGCGATACGTGTCATACTCGCCGGTATTGCGCTCAAGCAATCCCCGGTTGATGAGCTCGCGCATGATTTCGCGAATTTCGTCTTTGTTCATATCACGCACGATGTCAAAGACCGAAAGCGTATCATGGCCGCGCTCGACAACCGTTTTGGTCCGCTTGCCCAGGAGCACGTCGGCAAGATAGGTCAGGCCGTAGAATTCGCCCGTGCGCAATACCGCGGAAAGAATTTTTTGCGCGATCTCGGTCGCGTCAAATTCTTCTTTGGGCCGCAAGCACGTGTCGCAACCCCCGCACGATGCCATGATGTCACGCTCACCGAAGTACCGGAGCAGGTACGCGCGGCGGCACGTTTTTAGTTCGCAGAATTTGATTACCTGATTGAGCATTCGGGTCAAGCGTTCCCGTTCGGCCGGATCTTCGGCTCTTCTGATAAAAAAATCATGCTTGAATTTACTTCCGTACGAATAAAACAGGACGCACATGCTTGGCAGACCGTCGCGCCCGGCGCGGCCAGTTTCCTGATAGTATCCTTCGAGCGATTTGGGCAGATCATAATGCACCACGAGCCGCACGTCCGGCTTATCAATGCCCATGCCAAATGCGATGGTTGCGGCGACCACCGGGACTTCGTCGTGAATGAATTTCTCCTGCGTCTGCCTCCGGATCTTCGCATCCAGACCCGCATGATACGGCAGGGCGCGGATGCCCTGGGCCTGGAGTTTTGCCGCAATCTTTTCGGTGTCGGCGCGTGAAAGGCAGTAGATGATGACCGATGCGTTTTCATATTCGCCAAGCAGCCGGATCAATTGTTTTTCTTTTCGCGATCCGACAGATTGCTGCGCCACCGGCTCAATATAATACCTCAAGTTCGGCCGGTTAAAGCTGGAGACGAATACGCGGGCATCGCGGAGATCAAGCTCGTCTATGATGTCCTTTCGCACCCGCTCGGTCGCCGTTGCGGTCAGCGCGATAAACGGCGCATCCGGCGCCAGTTGGCGAAGCGTTTTCAAATTGCGATAGTCCGGCCGGAAATCGTGCCCCCATTGCGAGATGCAATGCGCCTCGTCGATCGCGATCAGCCGGATCGGCAGCTCCCGCAGAAAATCTTGGAACGACTCGGCGGCCAGCCGCTCCGGCGCCACGTACAGTATCTTGAGTTCTCCGTCGCGAAGTTGCCGGTACACCAGAGATTGTTCGCCGCTTGAGAGCGTGCTGTTGAGAAACCCGGCCGAGACGCCATTGACCCGCAGCCCGTCCACCTGGTCTTTCATAAGCGCGATCAGCGGCGAGACCACCAATGTGACTCCCTCCATTACCAAAGCCGGCAGCTGATAGCACAGCGACTTCCCACCTCCGGTCGGCATGAGCACAAACGCATCTTTCCCTGCCAGCACTTGCTCAATCGCCTCTTGCTGGAGCGGTCGAAATGTGTCATACCCGAAATAATTTTTCAGAACTTCATGCATCTCCATTTCCGAGGACAATTAACCCGTCGGAGCCAAGACATAATGTCCTCTATTTTCTCATCACCGAATGACTTTTGCAAGCGCTTCTTCTGGCAACTGAAACAATAAGCGAGCACAAAAAAATGTATGCGCCAAAATCGAGCCCCGCGTCCCCTATTGACGGATCGGGATTATGGTGATAATTTTCTATTCATGATGCTGTACTTTTATACACCAAGGAGAATCCTTTATGGGAAAGCGGCGGCAATTTACGTCGCGCAGATGGACATATTACAGATTCAAGGTCTATCTGGAGCTTGAAAAGGAAGCACAGCGAGTGTTTTTTGAAAAAGATGTCTTCTTGAAGCAGAGGAAAAATTCTCTTGAGGTTACACTTGCGCGACCCATACAGGAATTTTTTACTGCGAAAGGAGCGGTGCGGTTACATGGAATCTCTATATGCGTGCGGGAAAGAAAGATTAAGAAGAATCATGTGCGCATGTGTATGGTCTGCTCGCCCCAGAGGCGAGCTTTTATGTATAGCAATCTACGTCACACTATCAGCATGATGGCGAGTACTGCACCGAGGATCAATAAAATCTGCGAGCCAACTCCAAGCAGTAAACGGTCATCCAGATCTGTGGTTGCGTGGATACCCATGTGCAGACGCTGGAGATATATGAACGGCTCATGCCGGAATTTCCAGTAGACGAACTGGAGCGGGTCTGGCAATATTCCGGCAATCGTGCCGATCAGGATGAGCTGCCATGACAGATGTCCGAAATATGAAAAAACAATGAGCGAGATTCCGATCCCGAGCAGCGCATCAGAGCCGATCACGGCCATGTCGCTGACAAAATATCTGCCGATGACCATGTCGTTGTTCATGCGGTCGCGCTTGTCTTTTTTCATGGACTTCACCGGATAGTGCCAGTGCGGAATCGCATCCAGCACAAAATGGCTCGCAAACGCCAAGCCGAACGCCAGCGTCGGATGCCCCGGAACCATGCTTGCAGCTGCCGCGCCAATAACCGCATGTGTCGTGAGAGTCATATAATTTTTGCTCAAGCTGTCTAAAAACAGCGTATCACGTTTTTGCCTCCTGTGCTACTCTGGCAGAATTTCAGCCTTATCCTTTCGAAATCTCATGGCGCCCAATCCCGCCGCAGCGAGCGCGGCAAAACCGCCCACGGCAATGCCCCAGCGCGGGCCTGCGTATTCGCCGATCCAGCCGATGATGGGGCCGCCGACCGGAGTCGAGCCCAGAAACGCGACGGCCCAGAGGGCCATGACTCTGCCGCGCATGACCGGATCGCTTCCAAGCTGGAGCAGCACGTTGCCCAGCGAAAGAAAATTGATGGAGAAAAATCCCACGAGCGCCATCAAGACCAGCGCCGCCGCGTATGTCGGCGCTATCGCAACTGCAAGCATGACTATCCCGAAAAGCAAGGCAGCGCTTACCAGCATGCGCGGAGAGCGCGTGCGCCGCTGCGCCGTGTACAGCCCGCCCGCGATTGAGCCCGCGCCCATCGCGGACATGAGCCCGGCATATCCGCTCGCGCCCGCATGGAACGTAAACTCCGCCAGAAGCGGCAGGATCACGACAAACTCGTACGAGAGCATGCCCACGATCGCCATCATCACAAGCGTGTCACGCACGAGCGGAGTCGCGGCAATGTACCGGAACCCTTCGCGAAGCTGGCCCCTTGCGCGTTCAACCGGCGGCGGCGTACTCAATTCATCCTGCCGCATGAGCCGCAATGCCACGAGCACCGCAATATACGAAACAGAGTTGATGATAAAACATGCTGCAATGCCGACGGTCGCGATCAAGGTGCCGCCGATAGCCGGGCCGATTACGCGGCTGAGATTGCCCTGCGTCGCATTGAGCGACACGGCTTTGGGAAAATGCTCCTGCTCCACCATTTCAATGATAAACGTCTGGCGCGTTGGGTTGTCTATGGCGTTCACGAGACCGAGGCCGAACGCCAGCATGCCGACCATCCAGAGCTGCGCGGTGCCGGTCGCGACCAGCACACCCAGTGTCAAGGCAAGCATCCCGGCTGCGGATTGCGTAAAGTACAGCAGTTTCCGTTTGGGAAAGCGGTCAGCGACGAGCCCGCCCCATGCCCCGAAAAGTAGAATCGGCAAAAATTGCAGCGCGGTGATCAAGCCGAGCGCCGTGCCGGACCCGGTGATTCTCAGCACCAGCCACGACTGCGCGATGGTCTGCATCCACGTGCCGGAAAGCGAAATCGCCTGGCCCACAAAATACAGCCGGTAGTTTCTGATCTTCAACGGCGAAAATGTGCGCCGCCCAAGTTGTTTTATTCTCTCAACCATAGAAATTCTCCAAAAACAAAAGTCGGACGCCAAAGCGTCGAACGTGAATATACATACAAAGACATACGGCAATGTGGTCATCAAATGATCCTCTGCCATACTTGGTGGAGGATTTGGGATTTGAGTTTGGTGTCCAGTATTGAGGCGAGGTAGGATCCTATCACTGTGTCAATTTCGGATTTGCGCGATGTGAGGTCTTTAGTGATCTTGCCAAGATATTTTTCGTCTTTGGGGACTTTTACGGATTTTGCTCCTGTCTCGGCCCATAGTTTTAAGTATTTCGCTTCTGCTTCCGAGGCGCAGGAGATATATCTTTTCCCTACTCGCAGTTGCCAGCCAAAAAGTCCGCTTTGAATCTCCGGTATATTATCTCCTTCGGGCAGGCGCTTCATGGCAAGATCAGACCGGGAAAGGATTTTTTCTTTGTACCATTCTTTGATACTTTGTTCACCGATGCGATTGACCACGGATTCAACTACTGCTTGCACATCAAGGCCTTTTTGCGTTTTGCGTCGCGGGCCCACGCTATGCGCCCGGTCAATCCGCGATTTCACCAGATCAATAACCGCGCGATATACCTGCAACTGCTCGTCTTCGGTAAGCCCCAAAATATCGCCCATGATAATTTTATCCAAGGCCCGACGATCCGGTTTTATTTTGTCCAGCGAAACTTGATCCGGTACTTTTGCTCCAAGTTCAGAAAAAATGGATTCGACGCGACGCTTTACCAGGTTTGAAAAAACATCTGAAATTGCATTTGCGTATTGACGCGATGGACAAACCAATAATTTATCAAACTCGTATGTCTGTATCTTGAGGAGACCTCCTCCAAAACTTGTTCTGCCTTCGAGGTTTTGGAAAAACCAAAAAAGCGTTGAGTTCATGAATGGCGCGATATTTTCTGCTGTGTGCAATTCTTGAAAATCATCGCTGGCCCAAAAATTACCAACAAGACATCGGGCTACATCATTGATCAAATAATTCACATTGAGATGCGCCGCCCTCCTTTCTCCAAGATCATACCATCTCTCTCTGCTCGCGCATGTTGGCCTTTGATGAAATCCCTTGCGCTCACCGTCCAAAATATATTTCAACACATTCGTGCCTTTCAATTCGCTCTTATTTTTATGGATCATCAAGACCCGATACTTGAGAGTTTTTGGATCTACGATGATTGACCGGCACTCGCGCGGGCTTTTGATAATATAATTCGGAATCCATGCTCCTTTTCCGTCCTGATGCATCCAGAACTCCTTTTCAATTTTTCTGCTTTTGATTTGTTCCTCGGTGAGATAGAAAAATTCGTTGGCACCGGTTGTAAAACCACGGCGCACATCCGCGATTTGTTTGAGCGGCACGAGTTTATCTTTTCCTTTTTCTAAAATAGTGAAGAATATCTCGGGCGCGCGGATGTACTTGCCCCATTTGGCGCCGATGTATTTTTGTTGGTCCGCGTCAAAACCTTCATCCCATAATTCCGATTGCTTTTTGGGAAAAATACGGAGAGTGTCGTTCTCGTACGGCTCGTCGTGCGCAAGAAGGGTATGGATAAGATTTTCAATCGCGCGTTTGCGCTCCATCTCCCGTTCCCAGATATTTTGCGCCGGAGGAATCATATCGCGCAGGCGCTTAAAGACATGCACGAAACGGACAAGATGCTCATCCCGCTCGCGCTTCTGGTCGCGCCGATTTGCTTTTTCCAAAATCACGATGCAGGTGTTGATGTCCGCATCCGCAAACCATCGCTCGGTCTTTGACTCTATCACCGCGATAATCTTGTAATTCTCCAGAAAAAATCTCTGCAATCCCGCGCCATACTCCACGTCCAGCCACGCGTTGGAGACGATAAAGCCAAACCGGCCTCCATTTTTGAGAAACTTGGTCCCGTGGATAAAAAAGTATGCGTAGATGCCGGCTCTGCGCGAGATCGCCGCAACCGCTTTATCTCCGACCATGAGAGCTTTTTCAATAAGCCGGTCTTTATATCCCTGCCCTCCTTCGCTCATTTCCGAGATTTCCTCTTGCCGCGTATACGGAGGATTGCCCACAAGCGTATCAAACCAACGGGGTAGCTTTTTCTGCAACGCATCGCCGCTCATGGTCTTGAGCAACACGCTCCGTACATCGGCTGGCGGCTCCCATCCCTGCTCATCAGAACTCAAGAGATCAAAAAAATCCTTTTGTATGATGCGGGGATAGTTTTTGTCCACTGAAAGATCATTGATCGCAAGGTTGATGGTCGCAAGATGCGCGGGGAACTTGGCGATATCGCTCCCCCACAGCGTGTCCAGAATCTCCTCGTGCGGCAGTGTCGCGTTCATCATTCTTTTCTGCTGATACGCGCGGACGAGAAATGTTCCGGCCCCGCACGATGGATCAAATATCTTATCCGTTTCTTGGCGCGTACAAAAAGAGAGTATCATATCCACCACATCCGGATCCGTAAAATACTGGCCCAGATACCGCCGCTCCTGTGCCGGGATCAAACGCTCAAAAATCTTCCCGACTATCTCATAGCCCAGCGTGGAAAAATCATATTCACGCAGAATCCGTACGAGCAGTTTTATTTCATCCACCACCTCGCGGTTTTCCGGGAAAGCAACGGCATCAATAAAATCCGTGGTGTAGATGGTCTCATAATCAATCGTGAGCACCTGATTGAAAAAACTTTGCAGACAGCCCTGCAAAATACCGCCGTGTGCAATGTCTTCCGGAATACTCAAGGGACTCAATCTATCGGGACGCTTCAACTGCAAGGCATTGTAAAAGAGAATTTTATTTGCCAAAAGATATGCGGTCTGGCGCGCAATGCGTTCGTAGCCGTCGTCATCTTCCGGATAAAAATTCCAACCCTGATCGCGAAACCATGTTTGTATTTGTACGGCGAATGAGGCATCTTTATGCGCCTTGTCATAAATGATCCCTTTGTAATAGTACGCGAGCCGTTGAATAAGGCCCTGCAAGCGATGTACGAGAAATTCATCAATGGCCAAAAGCGGCCGTGTCTTTTTGCCAGTGGAAAATTGATAGAGATCCGTGAGAAACTGCTCCAGCGCCTTTTTGATCGGCGTCTTATACCGGCCATCCTCAATTCGATTTATGTCATAAAAATCGGACAGCGGATACCGATGGACGATTTGCTCCTCCATCGAAGCCATCGCATTTGCTTTTGCCGTATCCCATAATATAAGCTCGCGGAAGTTTGAAGTGAGAAAGTATTTTGCTCCGCGCTGGTTTGCTTTATCCCTCGCTTCAGTGTGCAAGCCATCGTCGTACGGATCAAAAAACGGCAACTTGAACTCCATCAAGCAAAGAACATCCTGACTCCGCCTGCTTGCATAAATGACCGTGTCGGGAAATTTACGATCCGCGGCTCCAGTCTCCACATGAGGCGGGCCCAGATCAATATTGCGCGATTCTATAATTTCCCGCATCCAGCCCGCGAGAATCGCAGCACCTGATCGCTCCGTAAGATACACGGATCGGGAAAACGCATTTGGAATGCGTGTGCTCGTTTTGCTCGTTATTTCCCCTTGTCTTTTACTATGCTTCGGCATATTCTTCGGAAATTTCATCCGCGATGCGGCGGGCGATCTCAAACGCAGCCGCGATCCGGATAACTTTTACATCTCCCAATCCTTTCATATCAAGTAAGGCGTGAAGCGGCTGATTCGCAAGGCCCCGAAATGAAGCATATTTTGCGACGAGATCTTCGCCGATCTGTTCAGCACTTTTATTTTTTGTGCCCGTGGAGACGAGAATTGCTAAAAGTTCAGCATCGGAAAGCTTGTCCGCGCCGAGTTCACGCAACTTGCCACCCGGATGTTGCCATGTTCTCACATTTTCGGTTCGCAACTCCTTCTTTTCCGTCTTTACTTTTGGGTATCCCTGCATACCCACATCCTACTCCGTTCCGGATGTTTTTCAAGATGGATGCTCGGGGCCTGCCCCAATACGGATTTTGTTCAACTTTAAAGGGCGGGCATCGCATGACGCCCGTCCTTGGGGTTGTTTTTAGAATTTTCACTGTCAAGAATCGGGAAGCGCGACACCGGCTCGCCAGCCAAAGCATAAACCAGATTATTTCATCAGTTCTCGCAGGCGTGTTTTCAACGCCTCGATTTGTTTTTGCGCAGCTGCTATCACGGTGGCTTCGGATGCGGATGAGCCGGAAACATTCTTGCTTTGCGGTCCCAATGATCCGCCATGGTCAAAACCCGGACCGGGACCTGAATTTCCGTTCTGCATCATGGGCTGCTGTTGGTGCTGTTGTTGCTGCGGCCCGCCGAAAAATTGCTGCATGCCCGGCGGCGCCTGGAACTGCTGCGTGTTCAAGCCGGGTATGCCCTGCTGTGATGGCGCGCCGTACTGCCCCTGTCCGGTCAGATCATACATGGCGGCAAACAGTTGTTCTTTCGCGTTTTGGCCCTCCTCTATCGCGCTGATCAGCGTGTCGGGATCAACATCCGGCTGCGCAATAATATCCTTGATCGCCTGGATTTTTTCTTTCGCATCGGTCACGGCTGTTTCGGCATCGCCGGTGTCTTTGCCTTGTTTTTTCAAGACAGCGATTTTCTTTTCGATCGAAGCCAATTCTTTAGTCGCCATCGCAAGCATTTTCTGGCTGTTGGAAATCATGCCGAATGTCTGCTGGTACTCGCCCACGGTCTGCATCGCGTCAAACACATTGTCTTTCAGACCCGCGACTGCATCTTCGATATTACCGGATTGAAACAACTGCTTGGCCTGGGAAATGCTTTGATTCATATCGTCAACCGCCTTTTGCCATTTTTCCATGAGCGAATCGACATTGACCTTCAAAGAACTCGCCTTCTTTTGCGCCGCAGCAAGAGCTTTTTGCTGCTGCGCCACGGCTCGGGTGGCCTGCTTCACCATGGCCGAAAACTGCGTGCTCATCTCGGCTTTCTGCATCTCGTCGTTAATGGTCTGCATCAAATCCCGCATATCATCCAATCCAGACGACTGGAACTCTTCCATCGTAGACGCTCCTTGCGCTTTAGCCATGAGATCTTTTGCCTGCTGGATAGCTCCTTTGAGCGTATCTGAAGCAACCCCGCTTCTTTTTTCAATGAAAGCAATTCTTTTTTCCATGCTGCTGATCATGCTTTGCATTCTGCTCAAACCAGTTTTTGCGCCTTTGAGCATTTGCTCCTGCTGTTTTTGTTGGCGCTGCTCTTGCTCCTGTTGCATTTTTTCCATGTCTCCGCTCTGCATTCCCTGTCCGCCTTGCATATGCTGGCCTTGCCACTGCTGTTGGCCAAATTGCCCGGGGCTGTTCGGGCCGGGCATCATCATCTGACCGCCCTCCATATTCCCGCCGTTGAACATATTATTGCCCCCCTGCGGCGGCATCTGCTGATTATTTTGATCCGAAAGCGGCGGAGGCGTTTGCGCCAGCACCGTGCTTACATTTATTAAAAGAATACCAACAACCAACTGACCCATCCATACAAGTTTTGTACGCATAAAAATATTATTAGTGGATAATAGAACCAGTATACCACCGCCATCAATAATACGCCACCCCGCGACCGTTTTTATCTGACCATGCCCTGTACTCCCAAAAAGATCCCCGCGATACGGATGCCGAGATCAGGGCCGAGATCACGAACGCCAGCAGAAAAAACATGATGCCAGCGATCGGATGCGGCGCAATACCATGCGCCTGTATCCATTCTTGAACCCGGAAAACGTTTGTCGCGAAAAAACCGATGTACGCCGCCAAAGCCAGCGCCTGCAGGAATCCTACGCGTTTGGGAGAGTGATTCATATACGAAATGCAACGGCGGATTTTAGAGAATAGTTTCGGGAGCAGTCGCACGAATATCGTTAAAAAGCCGCAAAAACGCGACCCCTTCCTTGATCACGTATCATGATGATCGTCTCCGCCGCACCCATCGGACAAATCCCATACGTGAGCCACTGCCTTTCCGTCAAAGCGGTATTTCGTAACCAGAAGTTTGGCCAAACCCTCATAGGCAAACCAATGCCAGCATGTGCAGCAGCATGGCCCGTGCTCCATGGACATGTTTATCGCGTCATCGTACGTTTTCTGCTCGTCCGCCGAAAGAGTGATGCTTTTTTGCCATTCGAGCATTCGCTTCACTTGAGTTGCGGGAATGTTATAAGGATTGACCGGAATTTCCGGAATATCTTTGTATTGTTTTAGTCCTTTAACCTGCTCTTCGTACTTTGCCTTTACCATGGGACTGCAGCACGAGCCCATGAGCCGCGTCGAATCGTCCACCGCCGGAATGGAACCAAGGAAAGCGCCGGAACAGCTTGAGTTCCCATGGGAGCTTAAGTATTCGAAACTGGCCGCCTCCGCTTCTGCGGGCTTGAGAGAGGTTTGAGGCGCCAAAGCGCGGTGAAAGAAAATTACCCCGGCCGCCACTGTTATCGCAGCGGCGACAATGATTTTTGATATATTTTTATTCATTATTAAGAGTGATAAGTCACTGAATCGCGATGATCTGATATCCGTATCGCTCGACATCTTCTCTGGGCCACAGATCAATGTCTTTGGTCTTGAGCACATAGGTAACTTTTTTCTCAATTTCTCTCCCCGTATATTGCTTCGTCCCCGGATCCCATTCCCGAAGCACTAGCATATCCCCCACCCCGCACTCCCAATCAGCCAGCCGAAGCTCAAACGTCTTCTCCCCCAACGCAATCTTATCAAAATATTGAGGTTGGATTTTCTTCTCGATTTTCATAATATGCGGATCCACGTGTGGCTGCGGGACTTGGATTCGAACCAAGATAACTTCCTTCAAAGGGAAGTGTCCTGCCATTAGACGATCCCGCAATAAATTATCATTTTTTAATTCGTATCACTCCTTTTGCCTCCGATCAACTCCAGGACCGTGAGTTCGAGGGGAAGCTGCGGGATGGGGGTTTTGCGGAAGCGTTGGATGTTGTCGAAGATGACGGCAAGGGCGCGGGAGATTTCGCCGGGGGCGAAATTGGGGAGGCGGGCGGAGATAGTTTCGAGCTCTTCGGGGAGGAGATCTTCGGCGATAATGGGTTGCAGTTTGGGATCGGCTTTCAGGAAGAGTACGGCGCGGTAATATTGGAGGAGAAGTTTTTGCACGTAGGGCAGGTCGTATCCGGCATCGCTCAAGTCGGCGATCAGCTTGAGCGCTGCGGGCGCGTCTTTGTCGAGCACGAGTTCGAAGAGTTTTTTGATCGACTGGCGGCGCGGCAATCCTAAAATTTCCTCTACCTCCGCGGCAGTGATTGTTTTATCTTCCACGGCCATGATCTGGCCGAGAATGCTCTCGCTGTCGCGAAACGAACCCTCGGCTGCGAGCGCGATTAGGCGCGCTCCGGTATCGTCAAGCGCCACGCCCTCGCTTTTTGCCATTTTTTGCAGGCGGCCAGTGAGCTCGGCGATGCGCGGCCTGCGAAAGTCATAGTGCTGGGTACGCGAGATAATGGTGGCTGGGACTTTTTCGCTGTCTGTGGTGGCGAGCACGAATACGGCGTGGGCCGGGGGCTCTTCAAGAGTTTTCAAAAGCGCGTTGAACGCTTCGCGCGTGAGCATGTGCACCTCGTCTATGATATAGATCTTGTGCTCGCCGCTCGCGGGCACAAAGCGCACGCTTTCGCGAAGCTCGCGGATCTCGTCTATGCCGCGGTTGGATGCCGCGTCTATTTCGATCAGGTTCATGGAGCGGCCTTCGTTGAAGTCAAGGCACGACTGGCATGCGTTGCAGGGCCGTTCTTTACCAATACAGTTGAGGGCTTTTGCCAAAAGCCGGGCGCTGGTGGTCTTGCCTACGCCGCGCGGCCCGGAAAAAAGGTATGCGTGCGCCACGCGATTCATCTTGACCGCGTTTATGAGCGCACCAATCACATGCTCCTGCCCCACTACCTCATCAAAGCTTTTGGGCCTGTATTTGCGATAGAGTACCTGTTCGGACATGCTCAAAAACTATCATATTTTTTAGCAAAATAAAAGAGCGCGGGAAAAAATTGAAAAGCCATATTCAACACTTGCCCCACGATCGTGAGGAAGTGTTGAATATTGTACGTAAGAATCGCATTTGACAGTATCCTATAATGGTCTGGGAAAAATAGACAGTTAAATTGTCTCAACTTCCGGTGTATACTATCGGTATATGAAAAAAGTATTCACCCCCAAGCAGAAAGCGGTGGTAGCCATAGAAGCAATCAAAGGTATGAAGATGCCGAGCCGG
>JACPYI010000014.1 GCA_016196115.1 Candidatus Sungiibacteriota bacterium | reverse complement strand
TTAGAGCAGAGGGCGGTCATCGTATCAGCTTCCCTGATTAAATCCAATGCGACACGCGCCTTGAATGCGGGCGCATGAAAACGTTTGATGGTACTCATGTTCCTATCTTACCATACTGTCCGAATTCTGGGGGGAAGTATAGAAAGCTCTGCACCAATGATAGCTATATCCTTTTCAGATTCAGAAGTTGAGGAGATGTTTGTTCAGGGTTTAGAATCTTATGAGATCGGCGATATCCTGGTACAACGAGGTTTTAGTAAGGAGGAAGCGATGGGTGTTCTCATAGCGGTTTTTGAAAAAATTACCGGATTCCGGGCTGAGGTTGCTGAATTTACAGCAAAAATAATAAATAGCAGGACGAACGATCTACGCTTTGTGGAGTTGGAACAACAGTTGACCAAGCACGAATATAATAAGGCCCTTTTGGCTGCACAACTCATTAAAGACAGCAAGGCGCTTAGTATCTTTTGGGCACTTTTCCTACTCTCATGATAACCAATAGCCGAGGATCCCCATGGGTCCTCGGCTATATAATTTTCAACGGCAACATCACAATCACAGAACAAATCTACCAAAAATCTGTTCCTATAGGGATAAATCTTTGGTAAGACACCAAGCCCACCGCCATGTCCTTACAGAAATCCAAAAAACCTGCGAGCCACTCCCTCTGATTTCCCTAAATCAGCGGTCTCAAGATATCGGATATAGGGATGCACTTCCCAAAACGAGGCGAGGAAGTCAATTTCATCTTGACAGACATGAGGATAGACAAACACGCTCTTCTGAAGGGGAAAACACCCGAGTGACTGGATTCGTTTTTGAAAAGCACGCCGTGCCTTTCCTTTCTGTTCGGGGATATCGAACAGGATTATTCGCCATTTCTTATCCCATTCTTGCTGCGGAAATGAAAGCGTGTCTATCTCAAATTGTCGTATGTATTTTTTACCGTTTTCCGTCGCTCTCATATAGGTTTTTTGGCCACGTTCAACATATTCAACGAGGCGCCGCTTATGGAGGGTGCGGAGCGCTTGACGAATTCTCTCTCGTTCATAATTTTTCCGTCTGCCTTCACCAAGAAATGGTTTCAGAATCTCCAGTGCATTCGGTGCAACAATCGCCGCTGCAAGTACGGTTCCCATTCCCAACGCAACTAAAACCGCCTTGGTAAGAGTTTTCACTTTTGAGTAATCATGTATGCTACGCAGAGAATTCATGATATCCAAATGATTACCAAAATTCTATACCTATCGGATATTATTTTTGGTAATTTTATAACTTCCAACAATTCCTACGGCCAAGTAAACTACCCTATCTCCGATTTCTCCGCAAAAAGGCAGGTACGGCTCCCCAGTCGTCTTCGGCTGCGGGAGCGGTTTTTTCCGAGCCGGATGTTGCACGGTCAAGGGGTTTTCTCGTAATTTCGATCCGGTCTTCCACGAACGGCTCGTAGGAGCCGGCGTCGCGGGCTTGCTGGGTCATAAAGCCAGTGGCGATCACGGTGATTTTCACCTCGCCTTTCTTGAGCGTGTTGTCGTGCACGGCGCCGAAAATGACCTTGGCGTCGCGGTCAATGGATTCGGTAATGACTTTGGCGGCCTCGTTGATCTCCCACATGGTCAGATCCTGGCCGCCGGAGACATTGAAGAGCACGCCGCGCGCGCCGTTGATTGAGACATCAAGCAGGGGCGAATTGATCGCGGCGCGGGCCGCATCCACGGAGCGATCCTCGCCCGAGGCGACTCCCACGCCCATGAGCGCGGAACCCGCATCTTTCATGATCGCGCGCACGTCCGCAAAATCCACGTTGATAATACCCGGGGTCACGATCAGGTCCGAGATGCCGCGTACGGCCTGGCGCAACACGTCGTCGCAGATGGCAAACGCCTGCAGAAGCGGGGTCTCTTTGGTGATCACGCCGAGCAGACGGTCATTGTGGATTGTGATCAGGGCATCCACGCGTTCTTTGAGTTGCTGCCACCCCTCTTCAGCGATTTTTGAGCGGTGTATGCCTTCAAAACTGAATGGCTTGGTCACCACGCCGATGGTAAGAGCTCCGGCATCTCTGGCAACTTCAGCTATAATCGGTGCCGCGCCCGTACCAGTGCCGCCGCCAAGTCCGCACGTCAAAAAAACCATGTCGGCGCCCTTGAGCGCTTCATGAATTTCATCGCGGTTCTCCTCGGCTGCCTGGCGCCCGACTTCCGGGTTCATGCCGGCACCCAGGCCTTTGCTCAAGTTTTTCCCGATGTGGATTTTGGTGCGCGCTTTGGTAAAATGCAGGTCCTGCGCATCGGTGTTGACAGTCACAAAATCTACTCCGTTGATCTTGTGATCAATCATACGGGTTACGGCTTTGCCGCCAGACCCGCCAACGCCCACTACCTTGATCCGCGCATACGTCTCGATTTCAGGTTTGAGTTGAGGCATAATAAAACCACCCTACTATACTACCTACAACTTCGCAAATATACATCTTTCCCCATACTATCCACATGTTTTCCGATCTACGGCAGCAGCGATTTCAGCCATTTTGCGACTTTGTTCGTGTTTAGACGCGAAAGACGCGGACTCCATAGGGCTCCGGACCGCTCGGATCTGCGGCTCCCCCACTCAAGCACGCCCAATACCGGGATCAGCGAGAGCGCGGTGTTCTCGTCGGCAACGAGCGCGTGTTCAAGCTTGCCTAATTCCACCGGCAGGCCGAGTTCTTCACGGGTCAGTTCCACCAATCCCGGAAGCAGCGCGGATCCGCCGACCAATACGACTCCGGCCGGCAACAGGCGCGTACGGTCTATTTTTTTCAACTCCTTCTGCAAAAGTTCGAAAAGGTCCTGCAGTCGCGCCTCCACGATCTCGGCAAGTTCACGCCGGCTATGGGTGGCTTGGGCTTCGGACATAAAATCAGCAAGTTTGATCTGTTCCTTGCGGAGAATCCCATCAGGCAGGCATGAGGCATGAACCAGTTTGATCTGTTCGGCAACATCCACATGCGTGCGGAATCCGATGGCGACATCGTTGGTGATATGGCTGCCGCCGATGGGCACCACGCCCGCATGAATGGGCACGCCTTCCTCAAACACGATAAAGCTTGAGGTGCTTCCGCCAATATCCACAAGCATCACGCCAAGTTCTTTTTGCCGCCTGGTCAGGGCGACTTCGGCCGCGGCATAGGGGCTGAAAATATAGTCCTCCACTTTCAGGCCCGCGCCCTCCATGCATTTGAGCAGATTTTTCAAAAACGGCGTCGAGCACTCGATGATGAGCGTATCCACCTCCAGACGCACTCCGTGCATGCCGACCGGGTCTTTTACTCCGGATTCGTGGTCTACGCGGAAATCGCGCGGAATGATATGCAAAATTTCTTTATTGGCGTTCCGGGGAATAAATGTTTCCGCGGCAGCAATGGCGCGGCGTACGTCTTCGGGAGAAATCTCCTGGTCCGCGCGCGAAACCGCGATTACGCCGCGTGACGACGATACCGCTATATGCGCGTCTCCAACCGCAAGCCAAACGGATCGCACCGGTACGCCCGCGGCGCGGCGCGCCTCCTCAACCGACTGCCTGATCGCGGCAGTCGCATCCTCAATATTTACGATCACGCCCCTGCGCACCCCGGCGGACGGCGCCACGCCCACGCCCAAAATATGCAGGGCGTCTTCCCCGCGCCGCTGTTCGGCAATCACCGTCTGAATCGTCGAACTCCCTACGTCAAGCGCTGCGATAATAGTGCGTACCACAAAAAAATAATAGGTTATGAGCTTCTGGAATTTAATTGTGCGAGTTTTTCCAGCGCGCGCCGTTCTGTCTTTTCAAATGTGCGTTCGGCCTTGGCCGACGCTTCGTGATGGATCCCCGCCAAATGCAGCATACCATGAATGATCATCCATGTCATCTGGTACTCAAACGAATTGCCCCGTGCTTTGGCTTCGGCACGGATGAGCACCGGACACACCATGATTTCACCATACTCCCGCGAATAAAAAAAGGAAAGCACATTGGCGGGTGTGCGCTTTTTGCGATACGCGCGGTTGAGCGCCAGAGATTCTTTAGCCGAAACCGACACTACTGTAATTTCGACAGGCAATTTGTTCCGGATTGCCTGCGGCAGATGCTTGACAATCCGCTTTGCGAATGATATATTTTTCTGCAGGATAACTTCTCTCATTTGTTCTCAAAAATAATTAGTTGGGAGAAAGAAAAATGATGATGAGTGAGAAATCAAATCTGATCTTTCAAGTGACTTTGGGCGAAACGGTTAGAGCATGGCGCCAAGAACAACAAATGACTCTCACAAATTTAGCGAGAACTGCGGGAGTTACCAAGGGATATCTGTCTCAAGTAGAAAATGATAAAATCCGACATCCTAGTGATCTCCATTTGATCAAAATCGCAAGTGCCCTCAATATTCCAGTTTTGTTCCTTGTCAACAGGCGCCTACCCATATAAAGTTGGGGGACATCTTTCTTGCCACGATGGCCGCACGCTCGCACAGGGCACAACCGAAATCACTCACAGATGCTCCCGCAACCTGATTGCAGGGGCTTTTCTATTACAATTTTTCGTCAAGCTCTTCCCGCATTATTTCGGCTTGCCGTAAAATCGCATGGAGTGTTCCGAGAGAAAGTGGCCGGGGATGCACCGCAACGACGACTCTCCTCCCATCGCGGTGACCAAGGCGGAAATGACTGCCCTTTACATTGAGAACGAAAAAACCAAGCTTGCGCAAGACATTTACCACGTCCTTTGGAAGTACTTCCTTGCTTGCCATAGGAAAATACCTACGCCGGCACCGCTATCCGCGCCGTAGTGATAAATCCTCCGGATACCGGCTCCCCGGGTAACGGCTGTTTCTCTTTGCGGAGCGATTTGAGATGAAAAGTGATCAATTCACGTATATTTTGAAACGCTTCTTCAACTGAATCGCCATCATCCGCGATGCCGAGCGCCGGCACAAACGCGGTAAAACATGACTTCTGCGAGCCGGTGCGAGAGTCCGGAGCGATCACGATTTGGTATTCAACATACCGCTTGTTTTTGGCGCGTCTCATACGTCAAATGTTATCAGGATATTTTGCTTATGTCAATCGTCACGCTTGTAACACCTCACGGCTGTCATTCCCGACTTGATCGGGAATCCAATATTGAAGCCACTGTGTCATGCTCTGGATTCCCGCTTTCGTGGGAATGACAATCGGCAGACCGTATAGAAACAATACAGAATAAGGAGTGTGAGGGGTTACTCACGCTTTGGTGCCAGTCAACATCCGCTTCACCGCCGCGGATACCCGATCCCCGGATGCACGGCCGCTGACGGCTTTCATGGCTGCTCCCATAACCGCGCCGAAATCAGACATGGCTCGTCTCTCCGCCAATGGTTGGATGAGTTTTTCTATTTCCTCCTCCGAGAGTTCGCTCGGCAGATATTTTTCAAGGACGGCAAGCTCAGCAGCTTCTTTTTGCGTGGCCTCCAGACGGTTCGCGCGGATAAACTCCGCGATTGCGTCTTTTCTTTTTTTCGCCTCACTCCGGATAACCAGAAGCACTTCCTCGTCAGAAAGATCAACGGAGAGGAGTTTATCCTCCGTAGCTCTAGCGAAGGAGGACCGTTTCTCAATCTCGCGGTTATGGATCGCGGTAAGCAGAAGCCGCAGAGTGGACAGTAGAAGCTCCTCCCGGTTTTTCAGGGCGCGGCGCGCCGCATCTTCCATCTGCGCTTTAAGGTTTTTGTCTTGCATACTCGACTCGCCAGAATGATAAAAAACGCCCTAAAAGCGCGCATGCCCTCGCACGGGTTCCGGCAGCTTGCCAAGTTTGTCGAGCCGCATGCGTTCCGCCGTCTTTTGCTCGCGGCGCAAGGCGTGCTCGCGCGTCTGGCGCTTGCTCTTGGCCGGCTTGTATGATTTCAGCCGCCGCGCATTGATCAGAATGCCGGACTGCTGCACCCGCCGCGTAAAGCGGCGCAACATGGCGCCGGTTGTCTCGTGTTGTCGTCTTCGTACTTCTACCATAAGGATGTGTTCGTTATACTTCGACTTTCCTCTGGACTCCCTCGCCCCATCCGCCGAGCAGATGCAGATGCAAGTGGTCTATCAGCTGCCCGCCATCATGGCCGACGTTGAAAACCAGTTTGTATCCTGCGAGGCCGAGCTTCGCGGCAATATCCTTTGCCGCGTAGATGAGCGCCGCCATGATATCGTGATGGTTTTCCTCGAGATGCGCGATGGATTGGATATGGGTTTTCGGAATAATAACGATATGTAGCGGCGCCTTGGGGTACAGATCGTAAAACGCCTTGACCGTGTCGTTTTCAAATACCACATCAGTCATCTCGAATTCCGGATCCCCTTGCGCTCGTTTGCAAAAAATACATTCCATAGTAGTCAATTTGATATTCTCCGTTTTAAAAATTCGACCAGTTTTTCCTGCGGCACCGTCTCCTGCATGCCGGAGCTGACGTCGCGCACGATCACCGTGTTGTTCAACGCCTCTTTTTGTCCGAGAATCAGGGCGATTTCCGCCTGCACCCGTTCCGCGACCTTGAGCTGCGATTTCATCGAGTCCCTGCCAAGCGACTCCATTACGCCGATGCCACCTTGGCGAAGCATCTCCATCAAACCCAAACTTTTTCGTTTTGCAAGATCCCCGAGCTGAGCCAGAAACACTTTTTGTACCGCCCGAAGATCGAGCCGGATATGCTGCTCTGTGCAGACCCGCTCAAGCGCATCGAGGATAATAACTCCGCTGACCGCATCAATCCGCCGACCCACGATCAGTTCGCCGGCATGGGAAACGCGCCCGCCTTCGGCAAGCAGCACCGATTCCGCGGCCGTTGAGAGTTCGGGACGAAAGACCACCTCAAAGACAAGCTGGGAAAACCAAGAGCCCTCCCGAAAAAGCCGCGAATCAAGGAAGTAGGGCACCCCGGCCTCATCGAGAAACTCAAGTACGCCCCGTAAGTGTTTTTTACACGTTTCGCACAAAAAATCAAGTACCTGCGGCGCGCCGTGCACAAGCATCCTGCATTTGTCTTCTCCGCACAGTAGCACCCGCGTCGGAAACCGCTTCAGATCACGGCGGCAATTCCGGCACAACCGTTGCCCCCGGGTGCGGAAGTAGGCGAGAAACGACGAGCGAAAATGTCCCCGGCACTGGGCGCACCCAATCGCATTCACCGAGAGTTGCAAGGCGCGGCTTGGGATGCCGATATCAGCAAATGTTTTCCAGATGACGTGTATGATCTCCGCCTCGGCAATCGTCGTCTCTTCCCCGATCATCATCAAGCCCCGCTCCTCAACGCTCTCAATGCGGCCGTTGTTCTGCCGATCAAAAGATCCGCCGAGAAAAAAACTTTCTCCCTCAAAAGAGAACTTTAACGGATGCGGCAAATCGTTCATTTTGAGGTTCACATAGCTTCGCAGAATCGCCAGTGCCCCGGAGACGCGCAATGCCAGCTCCTCTCCGGTGCGCATTTTCCACGTCACGGGCATGCGTTCTTCAAGCAGTTTGGCCTTTGCGAGCGCGGCGAGCGGCTGAGCGTCGTCAATGACCGACGTTGCGGCTTTTTCAAATCCATAGAATTTGGCAAGCCCCGCCGCAACGGAATCAAGATATTCCGCTGCGGCATCGCGTTCCGGCAGGCGGCCACGGGGCACGAAAAATTTTTCATCGTGATGTTGTCGGGGTTTGCGAGTGAGCATGGTTGTATTAATTTGCCGTGACAACTGAACCAAATCGGTTCGGCGGCCAGACACGGAGCAGTGTCCGCCCGGTAATGAGTTTTCGGGGCAAAACGCCCCAGATGCGCGAGTCCGAACTGAAGTCGCGATTATCACCCAAGACAAAATACTCGTCGATTCCCAGTTTGCGTTGCACATCCGGATAGGTTGGCCGATTCGGCGGGTCAAGATAGGGTTCACCCATGACAAATCCCGATGGATGTTCCGCATTCAAGATCATCACGCGCCCGCTCTTGATATCAACTTCCTCGCCCGGAAGACCGACAATACGTTTGATAAAAAACTGGCTCGGATCGCGCGGGTAGCGAAATACGACTACCTCTCCCCGCTCGGGCCGCCTGAGATAGTAAGAAATTTCATCAACGATCAGATACTCGCTGTCTTCAAACGTCGGTTCCATGGATGCGCCCCGCACGATAAACGGCTGCACCAAAAAATAGCGGATCGGCAGCACGATTGCGAGCGAGATCAGGAGCACTTTTATGATATCCCACAATTCGTACCCGATGGCACTCTGCCGCGATCCCGGATGCGGCGCTTTCGAAACCTCGTCTTCACGTTCTTCCATATGTGTAGTATACTGATTTTAAAGATATTGGCAAATCAATGAACGGGTACAAACTTTTTCTTTGCGTATTATTACTATCGCTGCCAACCGCATCTTCGGCTTTCACGTATACATACTACAAGCCCCTTGATAGCGCGGAAGACAACCTCCTTCTTTCCTGGGGCCCTTTTGGCTCGCTTGAAAATTATAATTGCAATCTCAATGACTACTCCTGTTCGAAGACCAACCAAAAGAACTTTCCGAAAAACGCGGATATACCGATTCCAACCGATCAGGAGTGGTATAACCCGGGCAAAAGTCTGGCGATATATAGAACGCTGGAAAAAACGGCTTCAGAAAAAGTAACTCGTTATTTTCTTGCCTCATACGCCCAAACCCAGTGGTCTTCGGGCAGGCAGGTATCCATTACCGACGACATACAAAAGATTTATTGGCCGCAGAATAATTCAAATGAATTCGTCTACATCACTAAAGAAGACGCCAAAGGCAGAAGAGACTTTGTGAGATTCAATTCTACGGAAAATAAGGAAACAGCGAGAAAAACGGTCTCCGAATATGTCACCAACGGCACCCTGTCTCTGGATGGCCTGTGGCTTGCCTACTACGTGCCATTGAAAGACAATAAAAAAAGTACGGTTCTCCTGCATCTGCTTTCTCCGGTGCAAGAATACAGATTTGACTATGCGGTCCCCAAAAACTGGGAGCTTCTTAGCGACGCGAACCGGCTGCTGACTTTTTCGGCAAGCAGTTCGCGTTTTGCTTTCTTGGAGGACAGCAACAATTTCCCTGTTGCGCGGGTTGTAGATTTGGAAAATGGCGCATCGCCAGTTCTGAACTCGGCGGAAATTATCGCAAAAGATACCATTGGTATGGCCGCAGACCTGTGGTTTTCAAAAGAGGATGTCCTGCTTGTAGCGGGTAACGACAAAAAGAGCGCCCTTGACTGGCATTTGTACTCATACAACATCTCTACCAAACAACTGACTTCACCCATCCCCGATATTTCATATCGGTATGAAATCCAGCAAATCGGAAACCTATTTTTAGTGGGGAAGATGTCCGGTCCCAATCTCATACCGGTTTTATACGACCCCGATACGGAAAAATATCACGAATTCAACTTGGAAAAATCAACCGCCAATCCCACGCTCTCAAAAGAAGTTATGCCGCTTAAAAACGGCTTCAACGGCGTGCTCATCAAGAGCAAAAAAACAAAAATAAGCGCAAAAACCCCGTTGGTGGTGTGGCTCCACGGCGGCCCGTTCAGGCAAATTGCAAAAGAGTACCATTCGTATCCGAGTTATGCGGTGTATGACTGGGTGCTTGATCAGCTTGCATCCCAAGGCGCCGTTATTTTTAAGATTGATTATGCCGGAAGTTACGGATACGGAAACGACGCGGCATACAGCGTAGTCAATAATGTCGGGAAACGGGATGTTGCCGATGTGTATGATTCAGTAAAAGCCATAAAGAAAAAGCTGAACCTAAAAGGCGGCGTATACCTGATGGGGAACAGTTTCGGAGGATACCTTGGCCCGCGCACGTTAGTCGCGTATCCCAAAGAATTCAGCGGAGCGATTGCAATAAATGGAGTTTTCGAGTGGCGCACGCTTCTCAACTATCTAAGAACCTCTTTGTTCAACACTCATTTTGACGGTTTATATGATCCAAATGATGCCGCAATATATAATCAGGCATCCATAACCAACAGAGTGAAGGGATTATCGCCCCGGCAGAAAATCGTCATCATTCATGGCATGGCTGATAAAACGATAAACCCGGATCAGTCCTATACCTTTCACGAACTCTTGAAAAATATGGGTAAAAATACAAAAATTGTTTCCATTCCGGAAGAAGATCATGTCTTCCTGAAACCTTCTTCCATTGAGACCATATGCAAAGCAAGCTCGGAGGCCATAGGGTTCAAAACAGTAGGCGCAATATGCCAGTTTAAATAGAAAACTATGCCCGCGAAAAAATCAAAGTCAACCGCTCCATCACCCTTTTTGATCGTAGGCCTTGGTAATCCGGGCGACGAGTATAAAAACACGCGACATAATATCGGCCGCGAAATAGTCGGGTTGTTCCGGAAGCAACAGGATCTGCCCGATTTTCGGTTTGAAAAAAAATGGAACGCCGAAGTATCCGAGGGAAAAATTGGAAAAAATAAAGTCATACTCGCGCTTCCCAATACATTTATGAATAAATCGGGCGGCACCGCGGCTCCCGTTGTCAAATTTTTTAAAATAAAATCCGGCCGCATCGTGCTCGTGCACGACGACGCCGACATCGCGTTGGGCACAGGAAAACTCTCGTTCAATAAGCGCTCGGCCGGCCACAAAGGCGTCGAATCCGTAATCCGCGCCCTCAAAACCACCGCCTTCTGGCGCTTCCGCATCGGCATCGCCGGCAAGCGCGACATCCCCGCCGAAAAACTCGTGCTGAAGAAATTCACCCCCGACGAACAAAAGATCGCCAAAAAAATAACCAAGCGCACCGTTGATGCGCTTAATCAAGTCATCACCGAAAGCCCGGAACGCGCGATGAACGGGTATAATTAGGCCTGCCTACCGTAGGCAGGAAATTCCCACCCACACCTTTTTCCCGTCCACCTCAATCTCCCGTTCGGCTTTAGTCCGCCCACTGGCGGATTTCCCGCCGATCACGACGGTTTTTGCATTCACGTCTTTTTGCAACTGCTTTTGGAGGCGGTTCACCGCGTTCTCGATCGCCGCGTCTCCCGCAAACTGGCATCTGATGACGTCTTTGGGCGCGAGCCCCATGTCGCGCCGCATCTCCTGAATGTTGCGCGCCAGTTCGCGCACCATCCCCTCCTCGCGCAATTCTTGGGTCAGCGCAGTGTCTAGAAACATCTCTTTGCCGAATGAGATTTCTTTCACATTGACCTCGTCCCGTATCAATTCCAGCAGTTCCTTTCGTAATTTGTCATTTGTAATTTGTAATTTCGCCAAGGGCTGCCGCACTTTGATCCCGGCATCTACGCGAAGCTTGAGGGCTTCGGATACGATTTTGCGCACCGCATCCATGTCTTTTTCCAAATCTTTTTTGATAAGCCGCTTGTCCGCTTTGGGCCAGTCCTCGAGATGGACAGATTTTTTCGTAGTAACACCCAGATCGCGCCATATCATCTCGGATAGAAACGGCGTGAACGGCGCGGACAGACGCGCGAGGTCGATCAACACGTGCTCAAGCGTGCCGAGTGCGGCGCGTCCGTCGGCAGTTTCAGATTTCACGCGCTCGCGGCTTCGGCGCACATACCATAGTGAAAGATCCTGCACAAAATCAAGCAGCGGCCGGGCCCCGCGGCTGATGTCATATCGCTCCAGCGCTTCCGTTACTTGGGCCGCGGTTTGATTGAGCTGCGAGAAGATCCACTGGTCAAGCACGTGCTTTGATGCGGCATTGCCCGGCGCATTTGCCTTCCTATTGTTCCGGTACAGCAGCAGAAAGTTAAGAGTATTTAAAACGATCAGCGAATACTTTTTATACACTTCATCCAAATCTTTCAACGAAAAATTCAAATCCTCGCCGTACACCACCGGAGACGACAGCAGATACAGGCGCATCGCATCGGCGCCGTATTTTTGTACCACTTCCATGGGGTCCGGATAATTTTTCAGACGTTTCGACATCTTCTGCCCGTCCTGGGCAAGAATCGTGCCATTTACGATTACATTGCGATAGGCAGACCGCCGAAACAACGCGGTTGAGAGCACGAGCAAAGAGTAAAACCATCCGCGCGTCTGATCAAGTCCTTCTGCAATAAAATCAGCCGGAAAACCAATCTGTTTTTTGGGATCAAACTGTTTTTTATTCTCAAACGGATAATGCTGCTCCCCGTAGGGCATGGCGCCCGACTCGAACCAGCAGTCAAAAACTTCAGGTACGCGATGCATTTGACCGCCGCACGCACAGGGAAATTTCACCGCATCAATGTACGGCCGGTGCACATCGGTCTGGCCCTCGTGATTGCGGGGCAGATTACGATATTGGAGTTTGCGCGCTTCGGCCAACCTTAAAAACCCCGTACTTATGTTATCCCCCAGTGCTGCTGCTTCCTCATTCGTAAGCCCCTCTGCCCCGGCAGTAAGCATCCAGAGTGCTGCCTCGTGGCTTACGACCAGGATTTTTTTATTTGCGTATTTCTTTTCAAGATCGGCGATTGCATCAAGCATGCGCACCCGAAGATCGCTCCAATTCTCCCCTCCCGGCGGGCGGATCGTAAAACGATCCGCAAATGAACCAAAAAAATTTTTATATTCATTCCCCGGCTTGCCCTCAAAAACACCGATGCGCACCTCTTCCAGACGTTCGTCCGTGTGCACTTTTTCGATTCCTATCGCCTTGGCGACAATTTCGGCCGTCTCGCGCGCCCGCATAACCGGCGACGCCACAATAAGATCGATCTTTTCTTTTTTCAGACGCTTTGCCGTTTTTTCAACCTGCGTCCTGCCTTTGAGCGTCAGTGGAAAGTTCCCGCTCCGCACCGCAGTCGCGTCTTTCACGTTCGAGAGCGCCTCACCATGCCGCATGATCAGGTACCGATTTTTCGCGCCACCTTGTTTTTTATCCAGCTCCTCAAGCGATCCGATTACCTCGGCCTTTCCGCACTTCCTGCACTTCCACACCGGCAGCGGTGCCCCCCAATACCGCGACCGCGAGATGGCCCAATCGCGCGCGCCTTCAAGCCACTTCCCAAATCTTCCCTCCTTGATATGCTCCGGCATCCACGAAACCTTTTTATTGTTCGCCACCAGATCTTTCTTGATTTTTCGCACGTCCACAAACCACGAGGACGCCGCATAATTCAGCAACGGCGTCTCACACCGCCAGCAATGCGGATATGAGTGTATGATCTCCTGCTTCGCAAACAAAAGATCGCGCGATTCAAGCAGAGAAATAATTTTCTTGTCCGTTGTTTGGGGTTCCCCTTTTGGCTTTACCGGCAGCCCGGCAAAGTCCTCCATTTCCGGCTTAAACGCCCCATTCATCGCGACATGCTGCACAAACGGCAAATTAAATTTCTTCCCCAATTCCATATCTTCCTCGCCAAACGCCGGCGCAATATGCACCACGCCGGTGCCTTCATCCGTCGTCACAAAATCCGCCGGATAAATCTTCCACCCGTTCTCGCGATTTTTGAGCGAGTGGTCTTTGGAATAATAATCAAAAAGCGGTTTGTATTTCTTGCCGATTAGCTCAGAGGTTTTAACCGTACCAAACTCACGAACGGTACTTTTCTCTTCACCCGCAACCTTCCCAATTCCCAGAATATCAACAAGATTAATGTTACCGGCGAGAATGTATGTTTGTCCGTCATGCCGTCCTCCACTAATTTTTACTTTTCGATAAGCAATTTTCTCGTTTATTGCCAACGCCACGTTCCCCGGCAGCGTCCACGGCGTGGTCGTCCACGCAAGCACGTATGTTCCCGGCTCGTCTTCCAGTTCGAATTTCACGTATACTGACAAATCTTTGATGTCTTTGTACCCCTGACTCACCTCGAAATTCGCAAGCGTGGTCTCGCAGCGGGGACAGACGTGCATGGATTTGTAACCCTCGTAAATCAGACCCTGATCATGGAGCGTCTTAAACATCCACCAGACTGTTTCCGAATACTTCCAGTCCATAGTGCGGTAGTCGTCCTCCATGTCCACCCAGCGACCGATGCGCGGGATGATTTTTTTCCAGTCGCTCGCGTACCGCAGCACGCTATCTTTCGCGTACTGGTTGAACTTCTCAATCCCGTACTGCTCGATGTCTTTTTTGGTTTTCAAATTCAACTCCTGCTCCACGAGATTTTCCAAAGGCAGACCGTGGCAGTCCCACCCCCAGGTGCGTTCGACATACTTTCCGCGCATGGTCTCGAATCGCGGGATCGCGTCCTTGATCACGCTCGTCAAAATATGCCCGTAATGCGGCAGCCCTGTCGCGAACGGCGGCCCGTCGTAAAACACAAAATTCTTGCCCCGCTTGCGAGCCGCCAAACTTTTCTCAAAAATCTTATGTTCGTTCCAAAACGCCAAAATCTCCTCCTCCCGCTCCGGAATGGATTTTTTCTTCTCGTCGGCCATAGTTCATATCATATCCCAAAACCGCCAAAAATCAAGAAAATATATCGCATTCTTTATACGATCGTGTGAGAAATGGGATATAAATTTATACTCCATTCGCGCGTCCTTAAGAGATGGTTCCTCTCTCTCGAATGCTGAAGATATGCAATTTACCTCCTAAGTTAAAGTCATCTACCAGAGCAATGAATGACTTCGGCAATGGGCACTCTCCGATCCAGACGCTCTTTTGGAGCTGCCGGAAATTACACTCGATTAATTCCGCGCGGACTACATCTCGTTTTCGTCGTTCCCGTTCCGGAATATCGAAAATCACAAGCCGCGTGATGCCGTCTTTCTCTCTGCGCTCTTGCTCCCGCTCCTTTTGACCTGCATACAAAGATTTCCCTTCAGGCGTAAGGCGCCACGAAGATTTCCGCGCTGATCCGCTTCGCTCAACCAGCCCCTGCATTTGAAGCCGCCACAGAACCGAAGACATATCTCGGCGGGTAATTTTTTTCTTCCGCTTATCCAGCCCAAGCAACGGCCGCCATACGGCCGCGTACGGATAGTTCTCGGGAAAAAACGCATCGAGCGTCCCCTCTCCAAGTTCTGCCAGTTTCTCAAGCACCAAAGACGCAAGTGGACTTCTTATCATAATAAGGCAAGATAGACATCCCCACCGTCAGTATACTATTATATCCCGAATCTTACACGATCGTGGATGAAATGGGATATAATTTTCACGCACCACCACGGAAAAGCACGCAACTTTCTTCTACATCTCTTCCGGCGCGTCAATGCCGAGAAGGTGTAGCCCCTTTTTGAGCGTCGACGCCACAGCCGTAATAAGCACGAGACGAAAAATTTTTTTCTGCTCATCACTTTCCTGCATCACCGGATGGGAATGGTAGAACTCATTTGCGAGCTGGGCGAGCGAGAAAAGATAGTTGGCAAGGGTATTTGGCGTACAATCTTTGAGTGCGTCTTCGATCACTTCGGACAGTCGGAGAATAGTCGCGGCAAGACAGTGCTCGCGCGCGTCAATCTGGACGTCCGGCGGTTTTATTTCTCCGACTTTCGCCTTTCGCAAGATGCTCTTCAGCCGCGCATGCGTGTACTGCAGATACGGACCGGAGTCGCCCTGAAACGCTGCGGATTTATCGAAGTCAAAGATAATGTCGCTCCGGACATTTTGCTTGAGGATCGAGTATTTGATAGACGCGAGAGCAACTGATTCGTCGGTGTCTTTTGGCAGGCGATTCTGAACCTCCTGGATGAGCCATTCGGCGGTGATGACGTCGCCGGTGCGGGAAGACATCTTGCCCGAAGACAGACGGAGCATGCCGTGCGGTATATGGCGCGTGCGCTCGGCAACGCCAGGCATCACCAACTCCATTGCTTTGAGCAGGACTTTAAAATATTCTGTGATCTCATTGCCAGTCACGATGAGGGAGAGATCGGGATGGTAGAGTTTGAATTTTTCTTGATTGAGACCCAGCTCTTTTGCTTCATACGTCGGCAGGCCCTGGGAGTTAATGAATACGCGGGTATGCAGACCGTATGGTTCGCCTTTGAACACGACCGCGTTATCGCTTGATTCGAAAACCTCGGGGTGCTGCCGGACGATTTCCATACCTTTGGGCCCCATCTCGCTTTCGAAAAAGTAATGGATGAACTTCGTTCCGAGCCGCGCATAGATTTTTTCAAAGTAATCCAAACTCCCCTGCCTGCCCTCCTGGTAAAGTTCGCTGATCTCCGGATCACTTCGGTCATATATTTTTCTATTGATCGCCTCGATCTCCTCCTTGGCTTCCGGATCCGTGCGGTATGCCGTGGCGCCCGCGGCATAGGCGGGACCCAGGTAGCTCTGCCCTTTCCCCATGCCCCACACGGCCATGGCAATATGCATCCCGATGTCGCCCTGCCAATTGACGCGCAGCACCTTTGCTCCGCCGGCCTCATACAGACGCGCGATGGACTCCCCGATTGCGTTCGACATGAGATGGCCGATATGGAACTGCTTGAACGGATTCGGATCAGTGTATTCGACCATCACGGTCTTTCCGTGCAGGACATCGCTCGTGCCAAATGTATCGGGATGCTCCAGAACTTTCTCCAATCCATCGAGCAGCGTTTTATCTTTCAGCCAAAAATTGAGAAAACCGGGGCCGACAATCTCTATCCGATCGATAAAATTCACAGCTTTCGCATCCAAAAATCCCTTGAGCTTCTCAGCGAATTGCCGCGGCGTCCTAAGGCCACGTATGCCCTCAACTTCGCTGACATGCGAATTCATCTGTTTGGCAACGCCACGCTCGCAAACAAAAGCGATGTTGGAGGCATAATCTCCGTGAGCAGCGTTTTCTCCAGGTACTACTGAAAATTCAATATCGGGAGATTGAAAAGTCTCTCTCATCACCTCCTCAATCAATGTTTTTATTTTTGCGCGCATCATACGCCCACTGTATCAAAAAAGAGCAAAAAGAAAAGGGCTGTTCAGGCCCTTATGCACGGCTGACATCAGTTGAGTCGTGCCTGTTGTTCAGCAACAAGAGTTTCTTTCAATTCTCGGATAATATCCGACACCAACTCCATCTCAACTTTTTTATCCGCATACTCCCGGGCATAAAACGATCTCATTAAGATATGTTTGACCATGACCAGCGCCGAGCATGGACATCCTTTTGTCCAAATCATCGCGACATAGGGTGTACCATCATGCATTATGTCGCTCGTCAAAGTTATATAATGTCCCTGGCGAACAAGATCTCTCCAGATACGGCTCTGGGTACCCCACGTATCAAAGAAAGCGAGTGCGTTATTCATTTCCGCTTTCGTCTGCATAGTCCAAATGCGTCCGAGCAATTCAAGAGAATTTACATCACCGATCATGACATCGCCTCCTTCCTGTTCTCTATAGGTACTCTCCCGAGTATAACACACTTTTTACTTTAGCGAAACTCATACACGAGCGTGACGTTGGCGGTAATTTCCTGCTCGTCGGGCTGGACTTGCGGACCCGGAGCTGCCGCGGCAATACCTTTTGCTTCAGCGAGTCCGTTCACCATATATGGCGGCGGATAAGGAGGGACGCTCTCGTCCGAGTAGGACACGATGTGCTTCAGGCGCACGCCCAGATCGGCGGCAAGCGTTTGCGCTTTTGCCATAGCGTCGTCAATCGCTTTTTTTCGGGCGATGGCGCGCGCAGCTTCCGGATCGTCAACTCTGAACGTGATGGAGCCGACCTCGTTCGCGCCGGAGGCCACCACGCCGCTCAAGAGGTCGTCCGCCTTGCCCAGATCCCGAGCTTTTATCTCAATGGTCTGCCGCACCTGGTAGGACACAATCTCCGGAGGCCGGACAGTCGTGAGCGGACACGGTCCGGGAGGAATGCACGGCGGCGGAAACGACGACTGGTATTGCGGGTAGATATTGTACTCGGTGGTTTTGAGATTTTTGTCCTCAACTCCATGTTTTTTAAGAAAATAAAGGATGGCGTCGGATCTGGCCGTGTTCTGGGCCTGCGCGTCTTTGACCCGGCTCGCCTGCGTAACCGTGCTTGCGGTAAACACGGCCACATCCGGCTTTACGCTCGTCTTGCCTTCTCCGGCCACCGCGAGCTGCCGGGGCAATTCTCCAGTCGGTCTGGTACCCCATAGTTTGAGCACCGATACGGCAAAATAAAGAATTAGAATGAGCATAAATAAATTGAGCAGGATCACGAACTGATTGCGCCCACGCTCGCCCAAAAACTGCCCGAATTTTTGCATGTTTTCGTCCATAGAAAAAATGAGTTAATGTTAATCCCTTGGCATCAGTATACCATGCATCCGGCTCTTTTCAAGGGGGATAAAAAGGGACAGTATTGGTTCATGGAAGCCACAATTGAAAATCGCCGCGCAAGATTCGACTACTCGATCCTCGAGACGTACGAGGCCGGATTGGCGTTGACCGGATCGGAAGCAAAAGCGGCAAAAATGGGGCGTATGAGCTTGATCGGGGCGTTCGTGGTCATGAGGGACAACGAGGCGTGGCTGCTCAACGCGACGATCTCACCGTACCAGCCCAAGAACACGCCGTCCGATTACGACCCGGAGCAGCCGCGCCGCCTGTTGCTTCACCGCCGGGAGCTCAAGGAACTAACGGGCAAAACAAGCCAGAGCGGTTTGACAATTATCCCGTTAAAGGTGTATACTTCGCACAATCGCGTAAAGATATTGATCGGGCTTGCCCGGCACAAAAAGCAGGGCGACAAGCGCGAGACCATCAAGAAACGCGAAGCGCAGCGAGAGATTAATCGAACGCTCAAGCGCGAATAAAAGCCCGCCTTTGCCAAGGCGAGTGAGACAATGGGGGTGACGGGATTCGACGGATTTTTGAACGCACAAAATCAGGTTGGAGACGCGCGGTTTCTCCATAAACCGTCCGCGCAACGAATAAGTGCAAACTTATTGACGAAAGCACAGAATTCGCTCGCAGCCATTTTTGGCGGCAGCACTCTTGCTCCTGCATACGCCTAAGGCGTGTGCCATCGGCCTCTTGACGCTCGTATGAGAGATCACCGGTGTCATACATCGAGCTTGGCGATTCCGATTGTTCGATACGAATCGCGACATTATCGGACAAACCCCGTTCCGATTAAAATCGGAGCAAAACCTGTAAATAAGTTTTTTGCCGGAAAAAATTCGGACACCGGTTCAACTCCGGTCATCTCCACCTTGAACAATTAATGGTCCCCCACCGTAACATCACTACAGGGAGTTTTATAATCTAAGATGCTACAGCAAAAAATCTTTGAACAAACTTCTCGCGTTTCTTACGAAGATTATCGTTATATTTCCCGTTACGCGGTGTCATGAGAAGATAGTATTTCAAGACAATTTTTGCTCTTTTAAGTTTATATGTCCGCAGATATGGTCTTATCTGCTCCAAGACACTCAATGCCTGCCTGTTCGAGATAGAGTATTTATACACGGGCCGATGATGCGACTTGTACGTTCGTTGAGAGATAATTTTTCCTGCCCCAATAATCTTTCGTAAATAGCACAGGAGAGGTAAATCAGTATTACTAACCAAAAGTGTGAGATGCCTTGTCCCGCCCTTCTGCTTGACAGTTAATGTAACACTCCCCTCTCCATCAATAATTCCCCCAAGATAAGCACGTTCGGCAATACTCAGTTTTCTTACCTTTTTATAATGCGCGGTGGTCATGTTTATTATTGTACCACCTCCAGAAAATGATTCAACCTGTATGAAACCGCTCCTTTTTATTTCTACAACGCTACTTTTTCTTGTATCACTCTTATTTTCTGTACCAGCCGAAGCAAGAACCATTCGTACTCGGGGCTACTACAAACCCTCTACGGGTGCCTATGTGATGCCCCACTACAAGACATCGCCCAATAATTCGCGCCTTGATAACTTCTCCACAAAGGACAATTACAATCCCTACACCGGAAAGAAGGGAACAGTAAATCCGTATAGGTAGTAGTTGAATAAAAATCTTATGCGAAGCGGGCGATCACTTCTGACCGTTGCCATTATTGCACTTATCATACCCCAAGTGACTTTTGCCGCTTGGTGGAATTTTTCTAAATCCAAACGAGCCCCCATCCCAAAGTCAAAAAACATTATCCAACCTCTTGTGCCTAATCAGCAATCCAAAGCCGCAAGCGGATACGCAAAAACACGCGTGAAGACTGCCGTAGCAACACCTACTCCGGTTGTTACAACTCCAAAACAGCCAGCACCGCCCGCCACTTTTAATACCGATCAACCAAAACCATCTGCACCCACCGAAACGTGGGAACAACAGGAAGCCAGAGATTTTGCGTATGCGGACATAAGAGGATGGACATCGCTTACTAGCACTAATTCACTTGGAGAAAAAAGATATAATGGTCTGGGAAAAATAGACAGTTAAATTGTCTCAACTTCCGGTGTATACTATCGGTATATGAAAAAAGTATTCACCCCCAAGCAGAAAGCGGTGGTAGCCATAGAAGCAATCAAAGGTATGAAGATGCCGAGCCGG
>JACPYI010000012.1 GCA_016196115.1 Candidatus Sungiibacteriota bacterium | reverse complement strand
GGAGATATCAACAACCGATGGTCTTTTGCCGCCATGGGCATTGCGGTACAGATGGCGCAGTGGACGGCATGGAAACAACAAAGGTCAACATGGGAGGTTAAATCAGCTGTGTTGGGGGTGTGAAAACTCCCCGACCCCTCACGTAGATAGATCGTTCTTTAGATAAGAGATCAAGAAGTTTTTTTTGATCCTCGGAAAGAATTGAAGGCATACTCATACAAAAAGGGATAGGAACTTCTTTTTAAAAGGATCAATACTCAACATATCCCAATGCTTCCGCAGTTCGTCAAGGTCGATTTTTTCTTCTCCCAAGCCGAAGTTAATGAGCTGCTCAAGGCGCCACGCGGAGAATTTTTCCTTGTCCTTTTGCAGTTCGGAAATATCCGTAGACCAGTTTTTCATGGGTGATGATTTACCGTATCCGCATCAGATATTTTTTCGGCTCGGCGCCCAGATCGATGAAATCGTCCGCGGCCTCCTGTAATTTTTGCGAGGCGGAGCGGCCGAATGCCATGACCTCCGTCTGGATCCCGTGCGCTTTCGTGAGGTATTCCACAAGCGGGATAAAATCCCCGTCGCCGGTCACGAGCACGATTGCGTCCACGGAGCCGTTGTGCGCCAAGCGCACCGCATCCACGGCCATGCCCACATCCCAGTCCGCTTTTTTGGCGCCGCCCGCAAACACCTGCAGGTCTTTGATGCGCGTCTCAATGCCCATTTTGGCCAGCGCGTCCAGGAATGTTTTTTCTTCACCGGACTCCGTGCGGATCACGTATCCGATTGCGCGCACCAATTCGCGATCCCCCACGGCGGCGCGGAGCACTTCTTTGAAATTCACCCGCGCGTTGGAGAGGTTCTTTGCCGAGTGATACATATTTTGCACGTCAATGAGTACCGCGACGCGCTGTGCCTTGTGCTTGATGACGGACATTGTGGCTTATCGTTTGAGCCCGAGCTTTTTTATCACGTTGTTGTATTTGCGCACATTGGTATTTTTGAGATAATCAAGGAGTTTTTTCCGCTGCGACACCATGCCCAACAACCCGCGCCGCGAGTGGTTGTCTTTGGGGTTCCGTTTCAGATGCTCGGTCAGCCGTTCAATCTCCTTGGTCAGCACCGCAACTTGCACGTTGCTCGACCCCGTATCCTTGTCATGAATCCTGAATTTCTGGATGATTTTCACCTTTTCTTTTGCCTTGAGCGCCATATATGCGTACTATAGCACGGATCAGGTTTGGGTGCAACCCGCCCGCACATTGTCCGCCGTGTGCGGATTTGATATACTCTGTTTTGTCGTGAAAAAAATGTTCTACGTGTTTATTACCGGAGGTTCGCTTATGGCGGCACTATGGATGCCGTTTGTTGCTTTTGGGCAAACGGGCTCATCTCGCCTTGTGTTATCGGTACTTCAAATTCCCGGGGCCTCTCTACCACATGCTCGTGGTTACCGGCTTTGATGACGCGAAAAATATTTTCATTGCCAATGACCCGGGTACGCGCTACAGCAAGTCCTTTGTCTACACCCAACAAAAATTATTCGCCGCCATCTACGACTGGAACAACGGCGACGTGCTCCGAGGAGAGAAAACAATGATCGTGGTGAAGAGGTAGATATTTGGAATGCCCCCACCAGGAATCGAACCTGGAACCTTCTCGTTAAGAGCGAGCTGCTCTGCCAGTTGAGCTATAGGGGCGATCATTCGTAAAGTTCTGGATGCGTGCCGAGTTTAGTAAAGTGTACGGTATCAGAATTAATCTCCTCATAAATGGCCCGGAGGTCGCCGGTGACATTGATGCTTCGGTATCCTTTATATTCTCCTTGGAGCGCATGATTATCAAGAAGCGGATGAAACGGGCTTTCGTAAAATAACCTGATGCGCTCCTGTGTGCTGTGTTTTTCTCCTCTCCGGAGTTTTTCGTAACGTTTTTGAAACCTCTTGTGGAAAATCGCTCTCATGATTTTCCTTCAAGATATGCGATTGCATCATCGGCATTCTCAAACAAAGGAGAGATATTTACTCCTCTCTTGTAATCCTCATGAGCTTGGCGCAATAATTTCGCCGTCTTTTTATTGGGGATCAGGGGCAATACAAAATCCACGCGCCGTTCGCGAAGCAATCGCTTAAAGTAGGCGTTGATGATGGTGCTTAACGGAATACCGATCTCCTCCGCGATCCTCTGTATTCCTCGCTTTACTTCGACGTCTGTCTTTATGCTAATTAATGTTTTCATATAACTGAAGTATATACTACAGTCTGCGCATTCGTCAAGATGCTCTCGGAGGGATTCGAACCCCCAATAACTGCTTCGAAGGCAGTCGTGATATCCGTTTCACTACGAGAGCGACACTCAAAGCAATAGCACGAAAATTGAAAAAAATCAATTTTTCGGGTAGGATGCGGACATGGTCGAGCAGCTGAAAATTCCCGAAGAGGTGCGACGCGTGGTTTTAGTTTTGCATGAGGCCGGATACGAAGCGTACCCCGTGGGTGGGTGCGTGCGCGATTTGCTGCTTGCCCGCCGTAGCCTTGGCGAAGGAGGGCCAAAGGACTGGGATGTGGCAACTTCGGCAAAACCCGAGGAGATCTTACAATTGTTTCCGGAAAGTTTTTATGAAAATGCGTTTCTGACCGTAACGGTGAACACCGGATCGGACGATCCAACGCTTGCGGAAATCGAAATCACCACGTTTCGCAGTGAGGGAAAATATACGGACAAACGCCATCCCGATGACGTGCGCTACGCCCAAACGCTTGAGGAAGACCTTTCACGCCGCGATTTTACGATGAATGCGATGGCGTTGAAGATTGACGTGTCATCCCCGCAAAAGCGGGGATCCAGTGCCGATAAAAACTGGATTCCCGATCAAGTCGGGAATGACAATCAGGATTTAGATTTACAGATTGTAGACCCTTTTAACGGGCAGAGCGATATCGAAAAGAAAATCATCCGCGCGGTCGGCGATCCGGACAAGAGATTTAATGAAGACGCGTTGCGCATGCTGCGCGCGGTGCGTTTCGGGGTCCAGCTCGGATTTGCCATTGAGCCCGCGACCCGTGATGCGATAAAGCGAAATGCAGGCAGCATCCATTTCATCGCCAAAGAACGGATCCGGGACGAGCTTTTGAAAATTTTTGAAACGCCTCATGCGCGTGACAGCATTGAACTGCTGCACGAACTCGGGTTGCTCAAGCATATCATGCCGGAGCTTGAAGACGGCATCGGCATTGTGAACCGGCCAAAAATCCTGACCGTATGGGAACACAATCTCAAATCCCTTGAATATGGCGCCAAAAGCGGGTATCCTCCCCTTATCTGCCTTGCGGCGCTCCTGCACGACGTGGGCAAGCCCGCGACCAGAGGTCCGGTCAATACGAAAAACGACGAGTGGACGTTTTACGGGCATGACGTGGTAGGCGCGAAAATCGCAACGCGGATTCTGGAGCGGCTCCACTTTCCGCGCCATGACATCGAGAAGATCGCCACGCTGATCCGCTGGCACCTCTTCAAATATGATCCGGACGAAGGTATTACTGATTCGTCCATACGGCGGCTGATCCGGCACGTGGGGGCGGACAACATGGATAATCTGGTCAAGCTCCGCATCTGCGACCGCATGGGCATGGGCGTGCCCAAAGCGCTTCCCTACCGTCTGCGGCACTTCCAATTTCGCGTGGAGAAAATTCTGCGCGAGGAAGAGGCGCCGAGCGTAAAAAAGATTGCGATCAAGGGCGAGGATATCATGAAAATTCTGAGTATTCCCCCCGGGCCGAAAATCGGCGCGGTACTTGAAGTACTGCTGCAGGAAATCATTGATGATCCGGAAAAAAACGAGCGCGAGTATCTGATGGCACGCATCGCTGAATTGCGCGAACTTTCGGAGCAAGAACTCGCGGACATCGCGCATGCGGCCGAATCCAAAATCGAGCTTGCCGAAGATGAGCGCATCGGCGCGATGAAAGGGAAGTATTGGGTGAAGTAATCCTCCTGCGCGAAAGCTTCCCCGACGTTAAAACTTTGGCGGACAAGTCGGAGGACGAGACGGAACGTAGTATAGTGGTAGTACGCGGGCTTCGGGAGTCCGTAGTGGGAGTTCGATTCTCCCCGTTCCGAGATAAAAAAGCAACCAGATGAACAATAACGGCATGCATCGCAAAAAGGATTCGGCAAGGATTGTGTGGGATTCAAAGCCGCGCCGCGCGCCAAACCCCAAAGACATTGAGTTTCAGACCGCCGAGGTGGTGATTCCCAATCCCGAAACCGCCGGGCAGCTGCCGATGACATTTGCCGATAAACTTTTGGGCGAAGAAGAACTGGACAAGCAAAAAATGAACCGCCTCATCTGGGGCGACAATCTGCTCGCGATGCAGGCGCTTTTGAATCAGGGCTACGATGGCAAAATCAACCTCATCTACATTGACCCGCCGTTTGACTCCAAAGCGGACTATTCGCACAAAATGACGCTCCGCTCACCGGAGTGTCATCCCCGTGAAAACGGGGATCCAGAAATCCAGTCATCTGATTTTGAAATCACCAAAGAACCCTCGGTGATTGAGCGGCTCGCCTACAAAGACACCTGGGCCGGCGGCACAGACAGCTATAAAGTGCCGCAAAAAATTGGATTCGTAATCACGATAATATTTTCTTTTATACGAGAAATCCTGATGACTTTACATTCAACAAAGAATATATTCCTTACCCGACCGGTTACACTCGTCGCGACGGAGCTGTGCCAGAAGGGCAAGGTTATCCGATTGAAGATACATGGAATTGCAATGACATGGATCGTCTTGATTCGATACAGATTATGAGTTTTTCTGGAGAAAAAACAGGGTTTGATACTCAAAAAAATGAAAATCTAATCGGGAGGATAATCAAAGCATCGTCCAGAGAAGGAGATTTAATTGCAGATTTTTTTCTGGTTCCGGTACGACAATCTCTGTTGCCGAAAAACTTAATCGTCGCTGGATTGGGTGCGAGCTGGGGAAAGTAGGCATACAAGTTGCTCGCGCGCGGTTGGTGGAGCAAAAGTCAAAACCGTTTCTCATTGAAAACATCGGCAACTATCAGCGCGAGATGATTTATTTGGGCGGCGTGCGGATTTACCAGATGCAGAAAATTATCTTGAAACTTTATGGCGCGGAACCGATGGCGAACCGCAGGGATTTGGGAGTACGGAAAACCGAAGATGGCTTGGAACTCGTCTATTGCGGCTATCCTGACCGCGCGGTTGTGGCGCACAAGGTTGAGGACTTGGCAATGGAGGCGGCTACACTTGACGGCGCGGGCTACAAGCGGCTCGTAATTTTGGCGTGGGATTATGAATACAACTATGACGAACTTTTGCAGGCGCGGATAAAATCCGCCGGAAAGGATTTGAAAACAGAAGCTGTGAGCCGCCAGATTCCGCCGGATATTTACGAATATCTGAAACAGGCAAAATCCGAAGAAGATATTGAGCGATTGTCCGACAAAGTGAAGTTTTTGGAAAAGCCATATTTGAAACTCAAAAAACCGGAAATAAAAGACGCATCCGTTACTATTGGCATTAAGAAGTATGTTCTGTATGATTTTCCACTCGGGAGCGGTAAGAAAGCGGACGCCGACCGCGAGGCATTACTGCATCTCGTCAAGGATAATTTTGCCGTTTTGATTGACTACTGGGCCGTGGATTGGGATTACGACGGACTGACATTCAAAAGTATGTGGCAGGATTTGCGGGGTCTTAGCCGCAAGACAAAGGTGGTAACGATAAAGAAAGAGCACGCCTATGAAAAATCGGGGAAACACACGATTGCCGTGCGCGTGGTGGATATTTTCGGCAATGACGCAACGGCGACGATGGAGGTAAAAGTGTAAAGGGCTATGCCATACAAAATCGCTTCCAATCTCTATACGCGGTATGTGAAAGGCACGGAGAACGGTGCTATTGTGCAGGATGTTCAAATTTTTCTCTGCAATCTCACACAGGCAGTTGTCAAAGGGATAGATTGCAATTGCGTCAGGGTTTATATTGGAACGCGAGCACTCAAGCATGTCTATGACAAAAGGCCCGCCGAAGAGTTTGATTTTTTGATTGAGAATGTTCATCAAACAACAAAATACCCCGATCGTATTTATCGGAATAAGGGCGGCAAAAGAGGAGATTTTATGTTTGTGAAAAAACTAAAAAACGAGAGTTATGTCTGCTCTTTGCAAGAGGTTTTAAGAGATGATGACAGCGGGCGATGCGAAATAGCAACCTTTTTCCGTTTGAGAAAAGATAACTACTTGAAGAGTTATGATCTTTTGTGGGAGTGGAAGGGCGGCGAACCTTCATCGTAGCGCTTTCGTTTCCGGCTTTCACCGGCCTAATCGCGCCCCGCAGTAGAGCCATTTCTGACTTTCACTCCCGCAAGAAATCGCAACCGATGGACTATAGATATGATACCATGATCGTTTATTGAGGAATTGCTAAGTTATCCACAGCGTCATTATAACCTATTATGCCGAAAAAAGCAACGCAATCCATAATCAACGAATTGCCCCTTGCCGTAGAGTTGGAGGGTGAAGTAAAGGCATGGGCGGATCAGAGATGGGGGCAAGGCACAACACAGACCACACAAGATTTATTGTCTTATTGGTTTAACCGTGATCTGGAAACGGACGAAAAATTTCATATTTGTCAGAGAAGAGCTATTGAAACGATCATTTACTGCCACGAAATCTTGGGGATTGAAACATTGAAGCAAGCGTTTGCAGTTAAGACCGGCAACCGAGACAAATCCAAATCGGATTTTGAACGGCCGCTTTTTATGCCGGAGGGCGAGCGGTTTCGCAATCGCTTTCATCTGCAAGTCCTGGAGCCGGCGGATATCCGGCCCAATCTTACGCCGCCGGACGAGCCGTTCGTGTACATCACCAACTGGCAGCAATTCCGGCTGAACGAATCAAGCAACTTGTGGGATCAATTGACCGGCGCCGATGTGGAGGAACAGCCGCGCGGCGAAATTATTGCCGATTTCCTATCCGGATATTCCGATCTGATTCTTTTCAACGACGAGGCGCATCATATCCACGGCGCCAAAACCGCCAAAGGCGAGGAATTGGTCTGGCGGAAATTCTTGGCGGTACTTTATAACCGAATGGCGGAAAAGCGCGGTGGCGAGAAAGGCGTGTTTTTGCAAATTGATTTTTCCGCCACGCCGTTTTACGGAAGCGCGGAGAAAAAAGAGTATTTTCCTCATATCGTCTACGATTTTGATTTGGTGGAAGCGATGCGGGCAATGCTCGTGAAGCAGATATTTTTGGAAGAGCGGCAAGGAATGATGGGCGAGAAAATGGATGACCTTGATGTGCGCGCCGAGCGCGGAGAAGCGGATGACGAGCATGTCCGGGGGCAGGTTATCGGTGTTTCGGTGGGACAGAAGCTGCTGCTGGACATCGGCAGAAAAAAGATGGAGCAGATAGCCGCGGAATTTCGGGAAAAAGGACTGGATAAAAAACCGGTGCTTTTCGTGCTGGCGGAGAATACTGATACAGCAGATTTAGTTTCTGAACACCTTGCAAACTTGACTGATGAGAGAGGTAAAAGCTATCGCAATCAAATTTTGGTTATCCATTCCAAGGTAAAAAAAGGCCGGACAGAATTGACTGATAAAGAATGGGAAGAGTATCGTTTACCGCTTGAAACATTGGACGAACCGGAAGAAATAAACCCGATTCGCGTTGTGGTGAGCGTGTTGATATTGCGCGAGGGCTTTGATACGCAAAATGTGGCGGTGGTCGTGGTATTGCGGAGCGCTAAGGCCGATCTCCTCCTGGAGCAGATAGTCGGACGCGGAGTGCGGCTAATGTTTCCGGAATATAAATATCCCGAACTTGCCGACTTGAAACGCGAGGCGCGGGAGGACGTGATGCGCAAACGCGCGCCGAAAAATTCTCTAGATTTTCTTTTTGTCGTTGAACACCCGAAGTTTCGGAATTTTTATGAAGAATTACAAAAGCAGGGATACGCTATCGGTATTGGCGATTCTTCCGGCACGGATGCGACCGGCGACTTGGTTCTGTCGGAAGCCACGCCGGAGAGAATCAAAAACTATGATCTTTTTTGGCCGATACAAGTATACGAACAATCGCCGAAGTTTGATTTTTCCGGCATAGATAGTGCGGGGCTTCCGAAATATTCCATCCCGTTTGAAACGCTCAAAAAACAACTTTCCCAAATCGCCATCACAGAAACGCACGCCGAAACAGGCGGAAAAATAAAAACATGGAAACTGGACAATCAGTATTTTGACTACGCCCATTTCTTGCGCCAAGCGACAATGGCGGTGGCTTCCGAGAAAGGCGCGCACATTCTCACGGGCAAGATGGCCGACATCACGGGAATTATTGACGAGTATGTCAGTAATTATTTATTCGGCGGCCTGCCCGCGCGCGGCGCGCAGGCGGGCGAGATTGATTTTCAGAAGGCGGAAAATTATACGGTGCTCAACTACGCGCCGCTCTTTGATTTTGTTGTCGGAAGCGTCAAGCGGGTGCTGTTGGACGGCTTGGGCGTGATTCAATACGAAGTGAAAGCCGGAAAGATCGGCAGATTAAGCGATGTAAAAAAGATTTATGTGCGCGAGTCGCTTTCCGTGCCGGTAGAGCGGTGTATCTATCCGCTTTCCGCATATTCGCGCCGCGGAGAAGGATTTGAGAAAAAGTTTATGGAGGAAACTCTGGACAAGAAGAATATAATTGTTTTGAAGGCACGCGCGGCGGTAAGCTGGTGCAAAACGGCAAGTCAAGTGTCACTGCCCAACCAGCCACAGGAATGGGAATATCTTATGCTTTCCGACGAAACATTCAAGGAAAACCGGCAATTGGGCTTTGACTCGCTGGCGGGCTTGGGCAGGTTGGACCTGGAGCGACTATTAACGAGTGAGGCGGGCAGGTTATTTTAGGTTGAGACATACTTCAAGGGCGAGAAGGGGGTGGGAATCACGAGCGAATAACAGTATTTAAAAAATGTTTATAAAAAGAATGAAATTATGATGGATGTTCCTGTCCAGAAGGTATCTACTCACAAATTCCTCGCCGCATTTGTCGTTATTCTGCTGCTTGCCTTTTACGGCGTTTTTTTGACGCACAAGATCAATCTGGTCACGGCGGATTTGGGAAGGCATCTGAAAAACGGAGAAATTTTCGTGCAGACCGGACATATCGTCGCCACCAATTTTTATTCGTACACCAATCCGGATTTTTCCACGCTCAATCACCACTGGGGCTCGGGCGTTCTATTTTATCTTATCCTTCGCGTTGGCGGATTTGTCGGAGTGCAGATGCTTTTTATCGTCGTGAGCATGGCCGCGCTCGCGATTTTTCTCTGCATCGCGGCAGGGGACATTGGTTTGGGCGGCGCGGCGCTGCTCGCCATTCCGATCATTCCCCTGCTTGCCGAGCGTACCGAAGTACGACCTGAGGCGCTCACCTCTCTTTTCGCCGCGTTGTTTCTCTGTCTGCTCGTGCGTTTTTGGCGCGATGAAAAAAGATGGAAGGGGCTTTGGTTTTTGCCGGCTCTTATGCTTGTGTGGGTTAACACGCACATTTACTTTTTTCTCGGTTTTGCGATTATGGGGACTTTTCTGGTCGAGTATCTTTTGAAAAGGCAATGGTTGCGCTTCAAGCGTCTCTCTGCCGTCTTCGGAGCGACTCTGCTTGCGACGCTTGTGAATCCGTTCGGCCTGTCCGGCGTATTGGCGCCGTTTACGATCTTCAAAAATTACGGCTATGATCTGGTGGAAAATAAATCAGTGTTTTTTCTCGAGCGGCTTGGCATACATGAACCCAATTTCCTTATTTTTAAAATCATATTTGCGTTCCTGCTGGCGAGCTTCGTGATCGCGGCCGTACGGCGGGGCAAAGAACTCCCAATCAGTTTTATCTGCCTTGCCGCCGGTCTTTCGGCAATGGCATGGTTTGCCATCCGCAATTTTGCGCTGTTCGGCCTGTTTGCGCTTCCGCTTCTGGCATATAACATCTCGCTGTTCGTGCCACGCAGCCGCGAGATTGCCGCAGAGAATATCCGGCGGAAAATTGCAGCAGGGCTGCTTGCGTTTCTGCTGCTCGTGACCGTATCCGGGGACTGGGCGCGATATTTTCCCTACTGGCACGAATCCGGCCTCGGCCTCGAATCCGGCAACATGGCCGCGGCCGACTTCTTGAAAACGCAAAACGTACGAGGCCCGATCTTCAACAACTACGACATCGGCGGCTATCTAATCTATGCGCTCTATCCGCGCGAAAAAGTATTTGTGGACAACCGCCCGGAAGCATACCCGGCGGGATTCTTCCAAAACGAGTACGTTCCCATACAGCACGACGACGCGGCCTGGCGGGAAGCCGAACAGCGCTACCGTTTCAACGCCATCGTCTTTGCCTACCGCGATGCGACCCCCTGGGCGCAGGAATTCCTGATCCACCGCATCCAAGACATTTCATGGATCCCGGTCTTCGCCGACTCGCAGGTGCTGATCCTGCTTAAACAAAATGAGCAAAATAAACCCGTTATCACCCAATACGAAATTCCCCGCGACCGCTTCGGAATGGCGCAATAACAAAAAGTGTGATAGAAGGAATATATTCGGGCCCGTAGTTAAGTGGTATAACGCGGCATTCGCATTGCTGAAACGGGAGTTCGATTCTCCCCGGGTCCACAATTCCGAATTTGAAGAGAGATTGACCTCGCCCGCGCCAAAGGCGCGGGCTCGGACTGATGTTTCCGCCAAGTCCCGCCAAGGCATTTTGAATTCCGCCAAAAGCATTCCCGCCGCTACGCGGCGGTTCGAGCCGATGTCAACAAGAAAATCTTTCATCCCCGAAAGATTTTCTTGTTTAATGAGATTTCCGGCTTGGTTGGCTTCAATAATCCAGTTTCGCATGAGTTCGAGCCAATGATTTCCTTTGCGTTCAAAATCACTCAATTTTTCCTCTAGTGTCTTTTTTCCCGCCGTCAGCGCGTTCTTGCGCTCCAAGTACTCGCCAAGCTCTAGTGCTTCGTTTAGGTAAGCGTCTGTGAGGCGAGAGAGGCGCGCTGAAACGGCGGAAATATCGTTTTTGAGATTTTGAACGAAAAGATCTGATGAGTGGCGGACATCGGCGTTTTCGCTTTCCAATTTCTTGAGATATGCGTCCTGCCACTCATCAGGCAAAGAAACTTTTTTGACCATTTCTTGCACTTGTCGCGTCAATTCTTCTTCCCGCAAAAAGCGAGTTTGCGAACATTTTTGAGTGCGGCTTTTGTAGGTGCAGTGGTAGTAGTGATATATCAAACCACTTTTCTTTTATTAAAAGGCAACAGGTCTATTATACCAAAAAGTTTGGACTTACTCTGTTTTGGCGGGAGTGGATTTTTTCTAAAAAAGGAAAGGGTGTTTTTCTTTCGGGGTTCTGCCCGTGAAGTTTCCGGGCAGTGCGGCGGGGCTTCGGATGTTCGAAGGGCATAGATGAGCGGAGACTGGAAGAAAAAAGCCCTCAAGATTTTACACTCAAGGACTTCGAGAGGGTCTTTTTGTAATGTTTTTTACAACGCGTACTCCCGCGTTTTTTTGAGCGCCGTAAAAAGATCTTCTTCGCGCTCAAAGGACTCTGGTTGGACAAGCCGACTCTTGACGGATTCCTCATAGCGCTTGAGAGTGAGAGGCGTAAATACATATGTGCCGCCGCCTTCGCGTTCAAACGCAAACCGCTCTGCCGTGTCCTCCGCAACGCGGTTTACTTTCATAATCCGTTCCTTGCGCGTGTCAAACCAGCGCAGATTTTTGTCGTCTCCAAGCCGCGCGTCCAGCGCAAGCAGAACGGTCGGGTCCTTCGCGGACTCCACATAATATATTTTGTCGCGGTCTATCATATGTGTTTACTCCTCCTCTTTTGTTTCCGGTTCCTGATCGGAAGAGAGCGCGATCAGTTCCTTTGCGTATGTTCCGACTCTGACAAAATCTTCAATCGCAAAACCGTTTATCGTCTCAATGTCCTCCTCGCGCAATGCCGCCAATATTTCTTCGCGTATATGCTTTTCTCGACACACAACGGCGCGAATCGCTGAAGTTGGAATGCCGGTGCGAAACATCTGCTCGCTCCCCGAAACATACCCGTATTGCTTCTGATACTCAAAGAACTCGCTCGGTGACATACGGAAAGCGAACGCATCCGGGTCTGTTGTGCCGTACTTATCGTCATTATAGATGAAAAAATCAGTTCTATCAAGTAGAGCGGGATCAAAAACAACTATGGCATTGCCTAAATCCGCTAACTTAAAATCGGGATCGTTTCGTTTACTCAATCCTTGTTCGGTAATGATGCGTGTAAAAACGTTGTCACCCCCCCCTCCTTTCATATCGTCATCGGATGACATGCCATGAATCAGTGCGCCCCGGCGAAATCGCTCGTGCGTAGAGAGCAGTCCGCCGGACTTCACGATTTTTGCAAGCGCATTATTGTGGTGCAAATTATGGATAACGGCAAAGGGCGACTCCGCCCAGTACTCTCTCCATTTTCCCGGATCAACGATTGTGTGGTATCCGGGCATGACTTCGCGACGCTCTAGTGTTTTCTCCACCCCTTCCGGCACCGCATCAATTTTGTGATGCCATGTATACCGCGCTTTCTTGTACGCCGATTCAGCTTTTTGAGACGGCGGCTCGAGGCCGCCTTTTATTGACAGCAATTCCGAAAATAAATCATTGACGGTTTCCCCTACGGAGACCACATCAATGCCTTCCTCATAGGGTATATGGATGCGGCAAAGTCCGAGCGCCGTCCGGTAGCCGCTGTCAGCGGCAAGTTCTATCGCCATGCCGCCGTATGAAAACATGAGCGCATTGGCAAAATAGTATCTATTGCCCTCTCCATACATTCCTCCATAAACCATTCGTTCCATCATAACGTTGCCAATACGATTTTGGACGATGCTCAATAGTTTGTCATAATGCCGTTCAGTCAGTTTGCATGTAACTTCAAATACGCCATCATCCGTCGCGTCAATGACCTGCACTTCTTGATTCTCAATCATATCCGTGTCCGCAAGAAAGCTCACCGCGACCCGCATTCCTTCAAGCGAGCCGGCAGCTTTTTCTATTTCTGATATTCTCTCAAGCGCTGCGGGAATACGTTGCTCCGAGCGGCGCTTTTCCTGCTCCTCTCGGAGCGGAATTCCAAAGTATTCGGCAATATATCTCCTGCGTCCGATAAGGGCCGCTCGCACCGCGTCGGCTGTTTCCGCGTCAAGCGCCGATGCCTTTACGATTTGGTCAATATCTTTACTCGTCAACTGTTGACACAGCCGTTCTGCTTGCCCGCGCAGCTCATCAAGTTTGAGATTTGCGAACACTTTCCCCGCCTGAAACAGGGGATTGCGCATGGTTTCCAATTCCGGCACATGGTCTGCGGGAAATTCTTTTTGTTCCCCCTGCGCGCGGAAATGAAGCGTCCCGCCGTTGTCTATGCGATAAATCCTGCCGTCCTCTCCGGCAACCATATTATCGTAGTCGAGTCCCACGACATCCCAATTGGCGAGATATGCGTCTGCGATGAATCCCAACGGAGTATCGCTGTGTCGCATCAGTTCTTTTGGATGAATGTTTTTCGCGCCAGCGATTTCGCCGGATGCAACGCCGATTCTTCCATTCATTTCAACCAATTGCGAACGCGGGGCGTTGATACCCAATGCCCCGTAGACCGCATTTGCGATGTATTCTACTTTTGCCTGATCAGGGTTCTCGTACCACTTCACATAATGCCGTTCACGGGTTTCCGCGTCTTCGTACCAGCCACCGTCGTTTGAGCCGAGCTGTTCGGACACTTTTTGCCAATCTACCGACTCAATCTTGCCCTTATGCTTGGCTTCGGACGGCTCCTTTTCGAACATCCGAAGCCCCGCCGCACTGCCCGGAAACTTCACGGGCAGAACCCCGAAAGAAAAACACCCTTTCCTTTTTTAGAAAAAATCCACTCCCGCCAAAACAGAAATGCAAGGAGTGTTTTTTCTTTCGGGGTTGCCGCCGAGTCCGCGAGGCGGTGGCGGGGCGATTGTCCGAGCGTACGATTTAGTTTCAAGCCACCACGCGCTCCGCGCGTGCCTCATTCGGGGTTCTGCTGGAAATGAGTCCGAACTTTTTGGTATAATGACCACTGTATGATACTTCGAGCCGTGAGATTGCTGATTAAGCTCGAAGATTACTGACAATTTAGCGGTTCCAAAACCTTTATTTCTCGTGTACGGAATTCCGTCTGGGAAGATTAATTTCTGGAACCGCGGGCGAATTTCGGCCGGCAAATCAAACCACTGCCGGCCAAGATCGCGAATAAAGGCAATGGCGTAGGCCAGAGTCGCTTCAATATCAAACTGGTCTATTTTGCATTCCGACATTGAAATCTTCACGGCAGCCATTTGGTTGTCTATTTCCGCTTTTCGTTCGAGAAACTCTTCTTTGGTGTATGATCCGTTCTCGCGCATCTCGCAAATGCGTTTTTTCTTTTCTTCAAGCTCGGAAACCCGGACTTGGTATTGATTCGCTTCAACTTCAAATTTCCTGCCCCGTTCCTGCCAAAGATCAAGCACTGTTTCTTTAAATACTTTTAAGAATTCTTCCTTGGGCGCTATTTTCTGCAAATACTTCGTGAATTCTTTTTCAAGAGCCAGTTTCGGTATTCCCTTGCCGAACATTGAGCAATTCTTGTTACCGCAGTGGTAATAATAATACCGGCCGCCGTTTCCTCGGAGGACGCTCGCAGTAAGCGGTTTTCCGCAGGGCCCGCAGGTGATGGTACGCCGGAGCGGAAAATCATCACTGCGTTTCTGCCGCTTTACCATTTTTGATTTCTCGGACCGGACAAACATGACTTGGTACATTTCTTCTTTCGTAATCATCGGCTGGTGCAATCCTTCCACTTCTTTGCCTGTCCACGGATTCATAATTATCCCGGCGTAAAACTTTAAATACTTGCCGAGAATGCGGTCTATGAACTGAACTGTGGTTTTCTTGCCGCGAATCTTTGCCAAGCCCCATTCATCCAGCATGCGGGCAAGCTCTGTCTGCGAGCAAAGCCCTTTGCTGTATTCTTTAAGGCCGCGTTGGATGAGCGGAAATGTTTTTTCGTCAGGAGGATCGGGATTTGTTTTTTTCTCGCCTCGTCTTTTGAAATGAGCGCAGGCGTAACCGAATGGCGACCTCCACGGATAGATGCCATGGTCAATCTTTTTACTCATGCCGTCCGAACATCGTTGTTTTCTGATAGCGTTATCAAACTCTGCAAAGCCGGCAAGCATGGTTTCAAATAACTTCTCGGCCGGCTTGTTGCCGATGGGTTCGGTAACCGAGTGAAGGGTCACGCCGTAGTCCACGAGAATTTTTCGGACCGCGAAGTGGTCATCAGCATTGCGGGCGAATCTGTCCACGCGAAGCACCACAAAGACCTGAACTCCGCCCTTATTCTTGCGACAGAACTCCAGAGCCCGCAAAAATTCTTTTCGGTTGTGCATGCTCAAGTCCTTAGCGCTTTCGCCCTCCTCGCGAAAAACTTCCAAAACCTCAATGCCTTTTTCTTGGCAGTATTTGCGGCAATTTTCTTCTTGGAATTCAAGCGAGGTGCCTTTGACCTGCTCATCGCTTGAAACTCGTATAAAGAACATCCTTGAGCGAGCATCCGGCTGATTTCTTCCCGCTCATCCAACCCCAATCTTTTATACTTTTTCATAGAATCAAACGCTATCACTTTTGGCGCGGCGCGCCAATTATATTGCGTTAGATTCTGGAATCAAACTTGTTATCAAAAAATTTCTTTTGTAACTTAACATTTTTATCGCCCGGCTTATCTTTGATCGCCTTCGCTATTCTTTCATGGGATTCAGGATAGGCAGTTTCAAAAAGCAATGGATCAAAATAAAAATTGCTCAATTTGAGCCCGAATTCTTTTGTAAGATCAATGACATCGCTTATCACCCGCTCATTATCCCAGCCCACCGGCATGAGATGCATCAAAAAGCTTGCAGTATGCGGACCCGGGTTCCGCAGAAGATTGAACAGCAAATACAGCTCGCCCTCAGGTTTATATTGATTTTCCATTTTCATATTCATACTCATTGTTAAATCCAGTGTGCCAGATTTTGCCACTTTTGACAAGCAGTCCTTTGAGCGGTAAGATGGTAAATAAGCAATTTGTTTTTAAACTATGGGCGAAGAAAAAGACAAACTTTTGACCGCGGAAGAGGCGGCTAAAATTTTAAGAGTAAGTTATCGTTCCATTGTCCGCTATATTGAGCAGGGCAAACTTAAAGCATCCAAAATCGGGATGTGGCGGATTAAACGATCCGACCTAGATAATTTTTTAGAAGAGACGAGTAACATCCAGAAGAGGAAGCGAAAATAGTCGCTTTTGATTAAGTTGATATCCATCTTGCAAATATCAACTAAAAGGCATATAATGTTGATATTAATATGAGTAACATCAACAAACCAAAAATAGGGCATTATGTAAGTCAAAAAGGGGGCTTTAAGTCCTTTACTCCTTTCGATTTACCCCCGGAAGGCGGCTTTATTATTAGTCCGAGATTGTATAAAAAACATGAGGAAGCTATCAGGTTGGTCGGCAAGTTGGATGGTATTACGCGACTTTTACCTGACAAGGATTTCTTCCTTTTAATGTTTGTAAAAAAAGACGCCGCCTATTCCAGTCAAATAGAGGGTACAAAAGCTACATTGCAGGATGCGGTTGCGGCTTCGGTAACAGAAGAAAAGTCCCGTCTACATCCTGATGTCGATGATATCGTTCATTATGTCGAAGCGGTAAACTACGGCATCGAAAGAACAAAAACACTTCCGATTTCTCTCCGGCTGATCCGGGAGATTCACGAGAGGTTGATGACCGGCGCCCGCGCTACGCAACATGCCTATCCCGGGGACTTCCGTCGTTCACAAAATTGGATTGGGGGCAAGACTCCGCATGATGCCTCTTTCGTGCCGCCAGCTCCTGATGATATGCATAAATCACTCAGTGATCTGGAGAAATTTATTCATGCCAAGGACGAATACCCGTCTCTCATAAAAGCCGGCCTCTTACATGCTCAGTTCGAGACTATCCACCCGTTTACCGATGGCAACGGCCGCACGGGACGAATACTTATAGCGATGTATATTCATCATGCCGGGATTTTAGAATTGCCTGTCCTTTATCTTTCCAGTTATTTCAAGAAATATCAGAAACTGTATTACCAGAAACTGCAGGGTTACCACGATGAGGATGCGGACATAGATTCATGGCTCGAGTTTTTTCTCGAAGGTGTTGCCGAAATTGCCGATTCTTCTATTGAGACATGCACAAAGATCACTGCATTGCGCGATCGAGATTTTGCCAAGATGCAGAAATTGGGTAAAAAGTCAGCAGAATCGACACTGGAGATAGTTCGTAAACTATTCAACCAGCCGATTGTTGGTGTGGCGGAAATAACAAAATGGACCGGGTTTAGTCCTCAAGGAGCATACAATATGATCGAGCGGCTCAAGGGTTTGAAAATCCTCGAGCCTCTTGGCAGTGCCGAATATGGGCAGAAGTATGTTTACGCCGACTATTACGAAATCTTCGATGATACATTCCGCGAGGCACGCGCGAAAGAAAAATAAACTTATGCAAAAGCAAACCGCCAACAAAATCAAAAAAGAAGTTTACTGGCGATGCAAGAAGTGTGGCGACGAGATTTATTGGAACACGCACAAAAGCATGACCTACTGCAAATGCGGCGCTCTCGGAGTTGACGGGTGCGAGTTTTATTTGCGGCTTATCGGCAACGAAGCAGATCGGGAAGAAATTAAAAGACAAAAGAAAATATGAAAATAAAGGATTTACCAAAATCGGATAGGCCGCGGGAGAAGCTTGTGGCAAAAGGGGCCGAGAACTTAAAGGACTCGGAACTTTTGGCTATTCTCTTGCGCACCGGCAGGGCCGGGAAGAATGTTATTGAAATTGCTTCCCAGATTTTGGCTAAGCATTCCAAAAAGCGGCTCCTGCAAATGACCTATCAGGACTTGGTAAAAATTGGCGGTATTGATTCGGCGAAGGCCACAACGCTTCTGGCCGCCTTTGAGCTCGCAAGACGAGCGATGGAAGTGGATGATTCGAGTTTCCGGTTATTTCCACACCAAAAGACGCAGTTGCCCAATTGATGGAACTACGGCACAACAAGAAGGAGCATTTTGTCGTTCTGTACCTTAATGCGAGAAATCAGCTCATCCATAAAGAGACCGTTTCGATGGGGACTTTAACCGCTAATTTAGTCCATCCTCGAGAGGTTTTTGAACCGGCGCTAAAACACTCCGCGGCGCAGATTGTGGTAGCTCATAATCATCCTTCAGGCGATCCGGAGCCGTCGGAAGATGATCGCATGATTACACAAAAACTGAACGAGGCCGGCAAAATGATGGGTATTGATGTAATGGATCACATCATCATTACGAAAAACTCCCACTTTAGCTTCAAAGAGAATAAAAAATCATGAACCCAACTAATCATCAACAAATCGTCAGTTTTATCTGGGGCATCGCCAATCTTTTGCGCGATGATTTTAAACGCGCCAAATATCAGGAGGTTATCCTGCCCCTCACGGTTTTGCGCCGGCTGGATTGCGCGCTTGAAAAAACAAAGCCGAATGTTCTCAAAAAACACGAGCAGTATAAAGAGAAGCTGGAGGACACGGACGGCATTTTGAAACAAGCAAGCGGTTACGGCTTTTACAATACTTCGCAATACGATTTCAAAAAACTTTTGGATGATCCCAGAAACATCGGGAAAAACCTCCGGCTCTATATCAATGCCTACAGCCCGTCCATGCGCGAGATTATAGAAAAGTTCAAATTCGGCACACAGATTGACGCGCTGGAAGAAGCCAACCTGACTTTTCAGGTTATAGAACAATTTAGCACCATTGACCTTCATCCCGATAAAGTGAGCAACCTCGCCATGGGATATGTCTTTGAGGAACTTATTCGGAAATTCAACGAGGCCTCAAACGAAAATCCGGGGGAACACTTTACCCCGCGCGAAATTATCCGTCTCATGGTTAATCTCCTCTTTGCCGGAGATTTGGACATGCTCAAAAAACAGCGCATCATCAAAACCGTTTATGATCCGGCGTGCGGATCCGGCGGCATGCTTACGGAAGCCAAAGAGTGGATTTTGGAGAGCGTCAACAAAACCGCGCAGATTGAGTTATTTGGTCAGGAGGTGAATCCGGAAACATTTGCAGTTGCCAAATCCGATTTGCTCATTAAAGGCGAGAACGCCGAAAATATTAAATTTGGTTCAACTCTCGCGCATGACCGGCTCTTTGGTGAAAAGTTTGATTACATGCTTTCCAATCCTCCCTATGGCAAGGAATGGAAAAAGGAGGAGAAAGAGGTAAGGAAAGAAGCGGAGATCGGATTTCAGGGCAGATTCGGGGCGGGACTTCCGCGCATCAGCGATGGACAGCTTCTCTTTTTGCAAACCATGCTCGCCAAAATGCGACCCTCAAACGGCGGCAGCCGTATCGCTATCGTTATGAACGGCTCGCCGCTTTTTACCGGAGATGCCGGAAGCGGAGAAAGCGAAATCCGCCGTTGGATTATTGAGAATGATTTACTTGAAGCTATTGTCGCGCTTCCGAACCAGCTTTTCTATAACACAGGCATTCACACTTATATTTGGATTCTCACCAATCGCAAGCAAGCCCACCACAAAGGGAAAATCAAACTTATTAACGCCGTGGAGCTTTACGAAAAAATGCGCAAGAGTTTGGGCGACAAGCGAAATTATATTTCTGACGGGCAGATTCAAAAGATTTCCGAGGCCGTGTTGGACGGCGAGAAACCCGGGTTTGTGCAAATACATCCCAACGAATTTTTTGGCTATCGCAAAATCACAATTGAACGCCCATTGAGGTTATCTCTCACATTAACTAACGACAATATAAAAGTGGTAAGGCCGAGCGGGTCTGATTCAATGGTTTCAGGATTTATAAAAGCCATGCACTTTTCAATACAAGGAGATTTTAAGCCAGAACAATGTTACTTTATGTTTAAAGAACTTCTCAATAAAGAATTTTTGTCGGTTGATTTGTTTGTTAAGGCAATGAAAGATGTCGGAATAAAGCTCGGGTTTTTTACGAGTTATTCGCGCAAAGAAGAAAAAGAAATCAGAAAAATTGCCGATATTATAGACCTACTGCACGATTACCCTTTCTGCTATGATGAGTGCATGATCAATCTCCACAAGCTTCTTCAAAAACCAAAGGTATTTCAACGCTTAACCGGGCTTACCCCCCAGAAATTCATGGAACTGCGTGAGCATATGGC
>JACPYI010000011.1 GCA_016196115.1 Candidatus Sungiibacteriota bacterium | reverse complement strand
TAATCATCTGTTTTTTATCCCATGGTTTCTTCCATTCATTCTCGTTCGGGTTTCCTTGTTTTTGAGTGTGTTTTCACGATACCCGCACTGCCTGCGGTATGTTTGGGGTGCGCGTAGAAATGCATTTCGTTATTCAAAGTATCTTACCATACTGTCCGAATTCTGGGGGGAAGTATAGTTCCAATGCAAGATCATTTTTTGATTTTTTTGATCCCTTCTTCCATATCTTCACGGCAAGTGGTATGGTGAGCGTATCGTTGCTCCAACACAGCACAACCAAATTGAGACCCAATACCGACCTTTGTTCTTTTGAGCAGTATACCCATGACAGATTTTCAATACATTTCGCATAGCATTTGTTCAGCACTACATCATCAATGATAAGGTGTCCGCCTGACAGCCTGCCAAAGGCTCTGAAGATGAAAGCTCGTAGGAGTGTTTGCCATTCGAGCTTGGTATCTTTGAGAGTCCTTGAGAGCCTGTCATGCGACAGACCAACAACTCTTGCTATGGCGGTACAGGTTGCAGCTTCGGATACCGAGAGCAACCCCGATACATAATGCAAAACGGTCTTGGGCATAATGGTTTTTGTTACGAGAGCTTTACTTTTCATGCTCTCAACCAATTATACCCTTTATTTACTGGTTAATCGCGGGGTGCGTAAGTCCTGTTATTAGTGATTTTGGTTATGTTCCTCACCATCATCAATGATTCGCGGGATCAGAATGCTTTTGGCAGGCAGGCGACGCGCTCGGCGGCGCTTTTTGGGTGCGGGGTCTCGACGGTGGGGGTGCGGGACGATCTGGAGGCCGCCGGGAATCTGGTAGATGCGCTCGATGCGGGGGAGGGGTGCCCCGGAGTGGTGCTCGTGAATGTGGCGCCGCGGCAGCGTGCGGGGAAGAAGATGCAGGAAGGAGGGGTCGGGTTTGTCTATCAGGAAGGGAATCAGGCGGAGAACGGGTCGCCATTTGGGTTTTTTTATTACGGGAAAACTTTGGTGGTGAGTTCGATTGACGGGCTTACGTTGTCGCTCGTGAAAAAACTTGGCATCGCGGATCGGATTAGCGTGCTTAATATCGAGGCAAGCGGTAAAGCTATGGTGGAGAGGGGCGGATTTCGTCACGCCGAAGCTATGGCGAAGCCAGCCTACGCCCTGGCGGACTTCGACGTGGCGAAGGCGGAACGCATGGTGACCACGCAATTCCGGAGTTACGAATTTTTGCCGCGCGTCGCGCATTGGATCATTGGCGGCGAGCCGGTGGCGAGCGTTGAACAACCGCTTGAATCGCCGGCGCTACCCAAAGCCATTTGGTGGATCGATTCGTTCGGCAATGCAAAAACAACGCTGCTGTCCAGTGACGTTTCGTTTGTCGAAGGAAAAGAAATACAAACACGCTTTGGGGCGCTGCCCTGTTTTACTTCTCTCAAAGACGTGCCGGACGGAGTCGGCGCAATGGTCATAGGCAGTTCCGGCCTTAGCGACAAACGGTTTCTCGAGATCGTCGCGCAGGGCGGGAGCGCCGCAAAACGGTTTGGTCTTGCCTCGGGGAGTTTAGTTTGTTAAGACAGAAAGTCAGCAACATCCGCTAACGCCAGTTCCCAAACCGGCGTTTTCCTTTTTTCTGCGCGGATGCTACCATATTTTTATGACCAAACTTCTGTATCTTCAGGATTTTGTGAAAATTGGGTGCGAAGGCACGGTGGTATCGGTGACGCAGGCCGAGGGGTGCGATATTGTGGTGCTCGATCAGACCGTATTTTACCCGCAGGGCGGAGGGCAGCCGTATGATACGGGTATGATTGAGTCCGCTTCGGGGACATTTCGCGTTGACGAGGTACGATTTGTGGATGGCGATGTGCGGCACATCGGAGCGCTGGAAACGGGGAAGTTGGAGGCAGGAGATGCAGTTATATGCCGTGTAGATCAGGAGCGGCGCACGCTGCATGCGTGGCTTCATTCCGCGGGACATCTGGTTGACCGCGCGATTGCGGAACTCCATCTGCCGTGGACTCCGGGCAAGGGGTATCATTTTCCAAACGGGCCGTATGACGAGTATGAAGGCAGCTTGGAGGGAATAGACAAGGAAAAATTGAAAAGCGATCTTGAGACACTGTGCAATAAATATATTGCCGAAGGCGGCAAGACCGAAGTGATTTTTATGACGCGGGAGGAGATGCGAAAAACGTGCCGGTATACTCCGGATTTTCCCGCAGAAAAGGGTGAACTTGCCCGCGTAGTCGTGCACGGGGGATTTTATATGCCCTGCGGCGGCACGCCTGTTGCGGATATGGCCGAGATCGGGCGCGTCACGATCCGCAAAATAAAACAAGAAGGAAAAAATGTGCGAGTCGGATATGATGTTGGCCAATAGGCCGAAACAACCATGAAAGTCATTGTTCAAAATCTGGCGACAGAGTATCGCGATGAAGGCGGCGGGCCGGTTGTGCTTCTGCTGCACGGCTGGCGGGACGATTTGCATACGTTTGATGCCCTCGCTTCTCTTTTGGCCGCGGATCATAGGGTTGTCAGAGTTGATCTGCCGGGTTTTGGGCAAAGCGAGATGCCCAAAACGCCATGGCATCTGGACGACTATGTCCGGTTCGTGCATGACTTCACACACAAGCTTGGGATTACGGTTGATATTTTGATCGGCCATTCGTTTGGCGGCAGGATCGTGATCAAAGGAACGGCCGCCAACATGCTTGATGCGCAGAAAATCGTGCTTATCGCCTCCGCAGGTGTTGCCGAGAGAAGTACGTTTGGCAATCTATTCTTCCGTGTACTTGCAAAAATCGGACGGTTGGTGACTTCCATTCCTCCGTTTGCTTTGTTGCGCGAGCCGTTACAACGGCGTCTGTATCGGCGTGCGGGAGGAGATTATCTCTCAGCCGGCCCGCTGAAAGAGACCTTTCTCAACATCATCGGCGAAGATCTTACCGCTTCTGCCAGAGCGATCGAGAAACCCGCTCTGCTCGTCTGGGGCAGCGAGGACGCGGAAACCCCGGTGCGGGACGGGCAGCGTCTGGCAACTTTGATTCCCGGTGCGGCGTTAGAAGTAATACCCGGGGCAGGCCACTTTGTGCATCGGAAAAAATCTCGCGATGTCTCCGAACTCATCCGTAACTTCTCCAGATCATGACCACTGGTTACATACTTTCCCGCTACCGCCCGCGTTACGTCCGTTCGCTCGTCTACATGCTGCAGGCCAGCGAATATGACATCCGCGACTATCTGAAGTGGTATCACCGGACAAAGGACTTTGCCCGTGTCGAGAAGCGCAAGCATCTGGTCAAGACCGGCAAAGCGCTGCTTCTGCTTAGTATCGGCTGGATATTGCAATGGTCGCTGTATGGCACGGCGCTCGCTTTATTATGGTTGCGGCCGCGCGCTCCAGAATTTGCTTTTGGTGTGATTTTGTTTGCGCCTTTTATCATTGCTTATGGGATGGTTATCGTGCTGACTACCATTCGATTTTTTGTTCAGCGTCCCGTTGAGTATTTTTTGTTGAAACAGGCGAGAAAAAAACTTGCCAGACACAAGGCCGTCAAAATCGCGATCGCGGGAAGTTTCGGCAAGACAAGCATGCGCGAGATTCTGAAAACCGTGTTGTCCCATGGGAAAAAAGTTGCAGCACCGCCGGAGAGCTTTAATACGCCGCTCGGCATCAGGAAGTTTGTCAATGAACTGACGGGCGACGAAGAAGTGCTCATCTTTGAGTTGGGCGAATATTATCCGGGAGACGTCAGTGCCTTGTGTCATCTGGTTGATCCTCAATGGGGCGTGATCACCGGAGTGAATGAAGCGCATCTGGAACGATTCGGAAGTTTGGATTTGACGGCAAAGACCGTTTTCGAACTGACGGACTGGGTCGGTATCACCCCACTGTATGTGAACGGGGAGAGCAAGCTTGCCAGGGAGAATGCGCGAGCGGGTGATCTCGTCTACAATCGGCATGGTGTGGGAGCATGGAGAGTGGAAGACCCGGCAAGCGACTTGACCGGCACGGCGTATACGCTCGTCAAGGGCGGTACGACGCTGCATCTGAAATCTGAACTGCTCGGCTTGCACCAGATTGGTCCGCTTGCCGTTGCCGCGGATATCGGATTTCGGCTTGGTCTCTCACCCAAAGAGATCGAAAGGGGAGTTGCCGCAACCAAATCTTTCGATCACCGCCTTCAGCCGAGCACGGATCAGAACGGCGTCATCACTTTGGATGACAGCTACAACGGCAATCCGGACTGGGTCAGGACCGCGATTAATTTTCTGGCCTCATTGCGCGGCCATCGGAGATATGTAACGCCGGGCCTGGTTGAGATGGGCGATGCGGCCGAGCGCGTGCACCGCGAGATCGGGAAAGAGCTCGCAGCCAGCCACATCGAGAAAGTCGCGCTCATCAAGAACTCCGTCACGCCATGGCTTGCCGAAGGACTCGCACAGGCGCATTATGACGGAGAGGTGATCTGGTTTGACGACGCCCTTTCCGCCTTTGCGGCGTTGCCGCACCTGACGGCCAAAGGAGACGTGGTCCTGCTCCAAAACGATTGGCCGGATCAATATGCATAACAAATAAGGACATCGCAAGACGATATGAAAAAAACAATTGCCTTTATTTTCGGCGGCAGGTCTGCCGAGCATGACGTGTCCATCATTACCGCGCATATTCCCATTATCCAGTCCCTGATCGCGAGCGGGCAATTCGACGTGTGGCCGGTATACATCGCCAAAGACGGATCGTAGTACGCGGATAAGGCCATGAACGATCTGAATTTTTTCAAGCGCCCGGATTTCGAGCGCGATCTGGGAACGCGCATCAAGAAAGTCCGGTTGCTGTTCGATCACGGGCTTCAGATCATCTGGCCGGGCATCCGCTCAAAAATGCTGCGCGTTGACGTAGTATTTCCGGCAATGCACGGGACATTTGGCGAGGACGGGAGCTTGATGGGCCTGCTGCGCATGGCAGGCGTGCCGTTTGTGGGGTGCGATCTTTTCGCATCCAGCGTTGCCATGGACAAAGTGCTCACCAAGCACGTGCTTGCCGCGGAAGGAATACCGGTGGTTCCTTACGTCTGGTTTACGAAAGCTCAATGGGACACGGATCAAGATGTTCTGCTCAAAAAGATTGTCGCGCTGAAGTGGCCGGTGTTTGTAAAGCCGGTGCATATGGGTTCGAGTATCGGTATCGCGAAAGTTCGACAACACGCTTACTTGGAACGGGCCGTCGAAGTCGCGCTTCACTACGATGATAAGGTACTCGCGGAGGAAAGCGTGGAAGATCTGATCGAGGTAACGCTTCCGATTATGGGCAACGACACCATGCAGTGCGCCGCGATCGAACGGCCCTTGAATAAAACGGAATTCTTTGATTTTAATGACAAATACTTATCCGGAGGCAAAAAGGGCGGCGGGGTGAATAGTCAGTATAGCGAGATACCCGCAAACATCGGCGACGAGCTGACCAAGCAGGTGCTGGAGCTGGGTAAAAAAGTTTACGCGACGCTCGGCTGTTCCGGAATCGCCCGCGTTGATTTTCTCATTGACCGTTCTTCCCGCCGCGTCTATGTGAACGAGGTGAACACGCTTCCCGGCAGTTTGTATCATCATAACTGGCGAAAGGTGGGCGTATCCGGAGTGGAACTTGTCACCAAACTCGTCGCGCTTGCCGAAGAGAGATTTGCCGCGCAACAAGAAATTATCCATACGTTCCGATCGGAAATCTTGCAGAAAAGCGGAGGTCCGAAAGTATCAGGATAGATGGCGGTGTCGGTCATTGACGTACACGCGAGTATGGGAGTACAGTCAGAGCAAAGTTCTCTTACATAGAACAGTAAAGGGGACGCATTATGTACAGCGATTTATTTTTCACTTGTTTGTCGGGATAGGACCTGGCATCTGTGCGAATTGCTACGACGCGCCATGGATTGGCGAACAACTGGGGACGAAGGACGGATGGAGAGATTTTCTTTTTTCGGACGAAGAGCAGCGGGTACATTGTGATCTTCGCCGCGCTATTCTGAATCGGTTTCTCGCCTGCGGTGTTCAAGAAAAGAATATGCGCATCACGCGCAAATGCACCTGTTGCAGCCGGTATCCGGATCGAAGTTATCTGCTCGCATCTCATCATCGCGCAAAGACATCGGGACCTGAAGAGAGTTTTTTGGCCGTTGCCGCGCTTGCACCGCCCCCGCTTTCTTGGCGAAGATTTTTCGGACGCAGCTTTTTCACCGCGCAGTTATAAACCCTGCACATTTTTTGTCGCGGATACGATAATCTATATCCAACACTCTCCCTACGATTGTGAGTAAAGTGTTGAATAGGAATTACGGCAATAGCGTAAGAGCTTTTTTTCTGGTACCATGCGCATATGGAATCTCTGCTGCATATTGATCTGGTCTCATTCGCGAAAACGGTCGGAATCATCGGGATTTTTTTGGTAACGTTTGCCGAGTCCGGACTCTTTATCGGATTTTTCCTACCGGGTGATTCGCTGCTTTTTACCGCGGGGTTTCTCGCCTCGCAGGGGTTTTTCTCCATCGGGCTTCTGATGCCGCTCTGTTTTTTTGCTGCGGTGCTCGGAGACAGCGTGGGGTATTCGTTTGGCAGGCGCGTGGGAAAAAAAATGTTCACGAAAGAGGACTCGCTGCTCTTCCGCAAAAACCATCTGCACCGCGCTTCGGAGTTTTACGAACGGCACGGCGGCAAGACCATCATACTGGCGCGCTTTATGCCGATCGTGCGCACGTTTGCGCCGATCGTCGCGGGTACTGCCCAGATGCGCTATGCGAGTTTTCTTTTCTATAACATTATCGGCGGGCTGCTCTGGGCAGTCGGGCTCACCGGCCTCGGCTACTTTTTGGGGAGCGCCATCCCAGATGTGGACCGCTATCTTTTGCCGATTATTGGTGCGATTATTTTTGTCTCGATAACGCCCCCGGCCCTGCATATGTGGAAACAGAGGCGCCGGAAAACCGTATGAAAGAAATCTATCTGGATTATGCCGCGACCACGCCGGTGGATGGCCGGGTACAGAGGGCAATGGAGCCGTATTGGAGCAGGAAATTCGGCAATCCATCGAGTCTGCACCGGAAGGGTGTTGCGGCCAAAAGAGCGCTTGAGGAAGGCCGCAAGAGCATTGCGAAGATTTTGCATTGCAAACCGTCGGAAATTATTTTCACCGGAGGCGGAACCGAGGCGATCAATCTGGGAATGATCGGCGCGGCGCGGGCGAATGCGCGATTCGGAAAACATATTATTACTACGCGGATCGAGCATCATGCAATACTGGGTTCCGCAGACATGCTTCGGCGCGAAGGTTTTGAGGTGACGACAGTCGGCGTTTCGGAAGACGGCATAGTTGATCCGCAAGAGATCAAACGCGCGATCCGGCCGGATACTATTCTCGTTTCCGTCATGTATGCAAATAATGAAATCGGAACGATTCAACCGATTACGGAAATCGCAAAAGTGATACGGCGACATCGCGCAAAACAGAAACAGTCTCCGCACTATTCGCTATCCACTATTCGCTATCCGCTATTCTTCACCGACGCATGTCAGGCTGCTGGAGCACTGGATTTAAATATTGAGAAACTGGGCGTTGACATGCTTGCGATCAACGGATCGAAAATCTACGGGCCCAAAGGGATTGGTTGCCTATATGCAAAAAATGGAATCAAGCTTGAGCCGATAATCTTTGGCGGGGGGCAAGAGCACGGACTGCGCTCCGGGACCGAAAACGTGCCGGTGATCGCGGGATTTGCGAAAGCCCTTGAGATTGCGGAGCAGATGCGCGGGAAAGAAAGCGCGCGGCTGACCAAACTTCGGGATTGGTTTATCGAGAAAATCATGGCTGCGTTACAGGATGCAGTGCTCAATGGCCATCCAGAGCTGCGCCTGCCCAACAACATCAATATCTCGATTCCGGGCATCAAGGGAGAAGCCGCGGTGATCTATCTTGATGCGGCCGGAATTTTCTGCTCCACCGGTTCCGCGTGCAGCAGCGTTTCGCTTGAGCCGTCGCACGTGATCCTGGAGCTTGGCCGCTCGCCCGATCTTGCCCAAGGCTCGCTCCGTTTTACGCTTGGCAGGAGCACCACAAAAAAAGACCTTGAGCGTGTGCTCAAGGCGTTGACAGGAGTGGTGAGAAAATTACAGAAGAAATAGATACCAATGCAATCCTTGACTCTAAAAAGTCTTGCCATATCCGTCGGAGACAAAGAAGTCGTCCGAGATTTTTCACTTGCAATAAAATCCGGCGAAGTGCATGCGCTTATGGGGCCGAATGGATCAGGGAAAAGTTCACTTGCATACGCGATTGCCGGGCATCCGGAGTATCAGATTACCAAGGGGTCGGTTATGCTCAACAACGTCAATCTGCTCGAGCTCTTGCCGGAGAAGCGGGCGGAGGCCGGGTTGTTTTTATCTTTTCAGGAGCCGCCGGAGGTGGGAGGCGTAAGTATGAGCACGTTTTTGCAAATGATCGCTTCAGTGGCTAAAGATAGTCCGAAAGATTTTAAAAGCATGCTGCCGGAGATCGGGCTGCACGATACCTTTCTCCAGCGATTTCTCAACGAAGGATTTTCCGGAGGCGAGAAAAAGAAGTCGGAGCTTCTACAGTTGATCGCGCGAAAACCGAAAATCGCGATTTGCGACGAGATCGATTCAGGTCTTGATCTTGACGCGTTGAAAAGCGTAGCGAAGATTTTGCGAGGCGAGGCAGCGCGCGGCGCAGGATTGTTGCTCATCAGCCATTCGCCGCGACTGTTTGAACTGCTGCCTCCGGATTTTGTACATGTGTTGTTGAAGGGTAAGTTGGTTGCCTCCAGAGGGCCTGAGTTCCTTGATATTCTGGCACAAGAAGGGTATAAAGCGTTCTCTTGACTCTATATTTCAGATATGATACACTTTTGTCATAATTATGAAAAGCAAGAAAAACCTTCTAGAACAGCTAAAATCCTTGCCTCATTTCAGCAAAATTGCCGTTTATCAGCTTGGCAGGCAGTTGGGGCTTAAAGATTCCACCGTTGATACCTATATCAGCCGGTTTTTGAAGTACAAAGATATTTACCGGCTTAAAAATGGATTATATGTGTCTGCAGATTTTTTTGAAAAAAACAGGAGTGATATTTCTTACTCGTTCTATCTTGCCAATATAGTCCGTACGCCGTCCTATGTGAGCTCGTGGGCAGCTCTCCAGTATTATGATCTTGCCACCGAAGCGATATATTCCGTCACTTCAATTACGCAGAAAGTGACGAGAGATTATCAGACAAAGGCAGGCAATTTTTCGTATCAGTCGATCAACAAAGAACTTTTTTCAGATTTCTCTTTGATAAAAGGAAAGTTCGATTTTTTTATAGCTTCTCCCTCAAAAGCGCTGTTTGATTTGCTCTATTTTCGAACCAGACAGTTTCGCGGTTTCTCATTGGAAAATATTAAAATGCTGGTTGAAGAATTGCGTATAGATATTGATGAGATGGATAAGAAAGAGCAGGAAAAATTCTATAGCATGATTAAAAAATATGGGTGAGCAGATTTCAGAAATTTTAAAAAGAAGACTTGATGATTTCGCCGGGGGAGGCGATCCGGAAGTAAGTGTGAATGCACTCAAGGGAGAGTTGCAGTATTTTGCGCTGAACTTTATCTATCATCACGCGGAATACGGCAAATGGATCATGTATGGTGGCACGGCACTTCGTATCATTCACGCGCTTGATCGTATGTCAGTTGATCTTGATTTCGAGATTGATCATGAAGTGGAAGAGGATTTTCTGAGTACACTGAAAAGAGAAATAGAGAACCACTTCTTGAATGTCCATGGAGCCGGGCCCGATTTTCTCACCATAAAGGTAACCAATAAAAGAGGATTAACTCTTAAATTTCGTGTTGGAAAATTAATCGCCGGATTTGCTTCGGAGTGGGTGTACCTCAAGATTGATCTCAATCACTTCGTTGCGCCAAAGACCGTAATTGAACATCGGCAGATAAACCGCGGGCAGTTTTCGTTTGTCGTTCTGACATACAATATGGGTGCGCTTATGGCGAGCAAGATCGCCGCGATTTTTCTGCGCGATCAGCGCGGGAGAGATAAAAATATCTATGATTACAAGGGACACGATATTTATGACTTGCTCTGGTACATGAGGAAGAATGTGGTTCCCGACTTTGATTATCTGAACGCGAAGTTAAAAGAAAAGGATATTGAGATGCCTAATATGAAAACGCTTTTTAGTAAACTCACCATAGATATTCTTAACTATGAAAAGATGGATGACCTTTTGAAAGACGACCTGAAAAATCTTTTTGAAAATCCGTTCCAGTTTCCAAATTGGCTGAGCAATTGGCGTGAAGAATATCTGCGGTTTCTCGATGATTATAAGATTCGCACTGTAACCGGTCTGCAAAAAGTCATTGTGGATGAAGATGCCGCCACGGATAATTTTTCTTTTACTTATTTCTATGACACAGAAGAGGGAATTACTGTCTCTATCGCCTATGTCGTGACCTGGGAATGGATAAAATATCAGAAAGTTTTAGGGGTGCCCGCAGATGAAAATGTTGTTAAATTGAGCGTATTGAGATCGGGAGAACTGAATGATCAGCATAAACAGTTTCTGACACTCTTTCATAGGAAAACGGAAGCGTATTTCAGAAAAACAAACCGGATCATGCTTGGCGACAGTATCAAGACAAAAACGATCCGTACGACTGCAACTAACTTTAATCCGAAAGAACAAATTCTGCTTGATAAATCGGCACTGCTTAGTGGTGAATTAGATGATTTGCTGAAATGACATATCAAAAATTCATGTGCAAGCTCCGACTATGACCGAGAAAGAGGAAAACCAAGCCGGCTATGGGGAGTTTATCCGCAACCTTTTGTGGCTTGGTATTACGATTATAGCCGTCTATCTGTTTGCGCGGGTGACGGGCGTTGATGCCATGCGCGATCGGGTGGCGGCGTCCGGCGTCTGGGGGCCGCTCATCGTGATTGCGCTCAAGGCATCAACCATTGTAATCGCCCCGCTTGGCGGGTCGCCTCTCTATCCGATTGCCGGCGCGGCATTCGGTTTTTGGTTCGGATTTATCTATACCTTTATTGGGGACCTCTTGGGCGCGGCTATCGCTTTTTATATCAGCCGCGTGTTCGGACGAAAGATCGTCCGCTATTTCGTAACCGGGCCGGGCATGAAGATCGTTGACGCGGTCCTCGTGTATCTGGGGACGACACGCGGTCTTCTGCAGGCGCGCTTGGTCTTTTTCTCGTTTCCGGAGGGCGTTACCTATGCAGCCGGTCTTACCGCCATTCCGTTTTGGAAGTTTCTCGCCGTGGTCGTGCCGGTGGGCATACTGCCGCACATCGTGCTGGTCGCGTCTGGCGAGGCGTTGTCGCGCTATGCCGCGACGCTGCATCCGATCGTGCTGGTATCAGGATACATGGTGATCGTGGGTATCATGGCCGGCGGAGGATATTGGTTTTATCGCCGAGCGCAGAAGTATGCGCTCGATCTATAGTTATGAAAAAAGAAGTTCTCAAACAAGAATATCAATACGGGTTCCATGACGAACGTGAGGCGGTGTATCAGACCAGGCCGGGGATTTCGGATTCGGTGATAGACGAAATATCCGCGATCAAGAATGAATCGGAGTGGATGCGAAAATTTCGGCTGGATGCGCTCCACGTCTTTGGACAGAAACCGATGCCGACATGGGGAGCTGATTTGTCGGCCATTGATTTTGAAAAGATCATTTATTATATCAAGCCCTCGGATCGGATGGCGCGCTCGTGGGATGACGTGCCAAGCGATATCAAGAATACATTCGACAAGATCGGCGTGCCGCAGGCCGAGCAGCGGTTTTTCGCGGGCGCGGCGGCGCAATACGATTCGGACGTGATCTATCATGCCTTGCGGAAAAATCTGCTGCGCAAGGGCGTGATCTTTGTGGACATGGATACGGCGGTGCGGGAATATCCGGATCTGGTGCGCCGGTATTTCGGCACGGTGATTCCGGTGGGGGACAATAAATTTGCTGCGCTTAACTCCGCGGCGTGGTCAGGCGGCAGTTTTATCTATGTGCCGCCGGGCGTAAAGGTAGAAATGCCGCTGCAGGCGTATTTTCGCATCAACGCGCAGAATTTCGGGCAGTTCGAACGTACGCTTATTATCGCGGATGAGGGTGCCGAGGTGCAGTACCTGGAAGGATGCACCGCTCCGGTCTATGCCACGGATTCACTGCACGCGGCCGTAGTGGAGATTATCGCAAAGCCGCATGCCCGAGTGCGGTACATGACCGTGCAGAACTGGTCAAACAATGTGTATAATTTGGTGACCAAGCGCGCGCGCGCCGAAGAGGGCAGCTTTGTCGAGTGGATTGACTGCAATCTCGGGTCGAAGATTACCATGAAATACCCTTCGGTGTTTCTTATGGGCAGAGGGGCGTCTGCCGATACGCTTTCCATAGCTATGGCCGGTCCGGGTCAGCACCAGGATGCCGGAGCGAAAATGGTGCATATGGCGCCGGATACGAAATCCAACGTGATCTCGAAGTCCGTTTCATTCGGCGGCGGCAGGACGTCGTATCGCGGCCTGTCCCGGGCGGTGCGCGGCGCAAAAAACTCCCGCATTACCGTACGGTGCGATGCCTTGATTCTTGATCCGCAGTCGCGGTCCGATACATACCCCGCTTTGAAAATAGACGAGGAAGACGTGCGCGTAGAGCACGAAGCAAAGGTCTCGAAGATCGGAGAGAAAGAATTATTCTATCTGCGGTCACGCGGCCTGTCCGAAGTGGATGCGTCCTCTCTGATCGTAACCGGATTTTTTGAGCCGCTCATGAAATACTTGCCGGTCGACTACGCGGTTGAAATGAACCGGCTGATAAAATTGGAAATGGAGGGCGCAGTGGGATAGAAACATTTGAGAAAAGCCCGATTCGGTGCTATGATTTCTGTATCATAATAGAAAAGTAACCCCATTACAACTTATGTCAGACGGACGATCATCAATACATGAGGTGTTTGGAAAAAATGTTGACGAAGAGAAAAAGGTCTCTATTATGCGCTCCATGGAGCGGCGGTTTGATGAACAGCAGTTTGAAGATCTTGCCGGGCTTGAGCGCGAAAAAACGCAGAGAGAGCTTCAAATACTTGAATTGGCGAATGAGTGGACAGACGGAATACGGGAAAAGTATGGCTTGAGTAGGTTTGACATACCGGCACAAAATATACATGTGCTTGATCAAGCGAGTGTGCCCGGTTCGCTCACGGCAGAAACACAAGGTATCGCGGGAGTTTTCACTCAAATGCGACAAAGAGTCATTGTCGCTAAAACCAATAGTGAGATCGAGTTCGCGCATACCTTATGCCATGAGCTTGTTCACATGAAATTTTATGGAGCGCTGCACATCCCCAAAAATATGCAGGATGTTGAATCCTACAAGGTCGGTGTTAACAGAATTAGTCGTTCTGGCGACAAAAGATTTTTCAATAATCTGAATGAGGCAATCACTGAAGAGTTTGCAAAGCGATTTGTACGCACTACACAGAGTAATGAGATTTTTCGTGGCGACGCTGAAGAAACAAGACGCTTGCTGGATGCCAATCCGGATGCAACAGAGCTGCTTGATACTCCGGAGGTTTACGCGGTGATAGAAAAAGAGGGAGAACTCGCAGGAATCGGATTTTCTTACGAACAAGAGCGTCGTATTCTGAATATGCTGATTGACGCTCTGTATGAACGGAATAAAGATCGATTTCAGGATCGCGAGCAGGTGTTTGATGTTTTTGGTCGAGCCGCGTGTACAGGAGAAGCGGACGATGTGAAAAAGATGAAAGATTTGATTGAGCAGACATTTGGCAGAGGAACGCTGGCAGAAATCGTGAGATTTGAAGATCATAGGGCTGATCTACAAGAAGAGTTTGTGAAGTTACTTTGCGCCGATGACGCGCAAAATAAGGGTACTATTGGAAATGTGCGCAGGTACGTGCATGAGGTAAAAGAAGCAGATATAGCTCGAGGAGCAGAGGAATACAGAGCGAGAGTGAAGAAACTTCAAGACCAACAGCAACAATATGAATCTACCGACGAGGCACGAATGGAGCGCGAGGAACAGTGGGCAAAAGAATATCTGACGGACTTGGGCATAGAGAGCTGGGAGTTTTTAAGAGGTAAAAAGATTCTTGATCTTGGCGCGGGTCTGGGTAAATTCGCCGATATTGCGAAGACGCATGGTATTGAAGTGATCTCAATGGAGAAAGATCTCAATTTTTGGAAAATGGTGGAGTTCGATGTTCCCTCTCGCGATGTTCCTCTTGTGCAAGGAGACGCGGAGCATCTGCCATTTGCTGATGCAAGTTTTGACCTTATTATTTCGCGCGCGGCTCCGCCCACTATTTCCCAAAGCAAAGAGGAGGTAGTGAAAGTTATTAGTGAAGCAAGGAGAGTACTAAAGGAGGGCGGAGAGTTTCGATTCGGTCCCGGCAACTTGCTCGCGTTCATCTTTGATGATCCCGAGAGGCCGTTGTTTACGGATCAGGAAAGAGAAAGTCTTACTACGGATGAAAAAGTTGCGCGAATACGCGGAAAATCTATTGAATTTTTACAGAGCATTGATGAGGGCATCCAAGAAGAACCACCGCGAGACCCAGAGAAAAACGTGCTCTTTGATCACGCGTATGTGTTGCGGAAAAAAATAAAGGGGCAGTTGGGTAGAGACATTGACAGCGGTGATCGCGGGGAATATAATAAGGTTATCTTTCAATAACTTTAAGATTATCTTTTTATGACCAAATTAATTTCAGTGAAAGAATTACGAACGCGCTTTCCTGCGATTCGGCGCGAAATTGAACAAGGAACGCGTTTTATTCTTTTGCATCGTTCGCGTCCAGTCGGGGAGCTTGGGCCGGTTAAAATAACTCAAAGGGGTGAGGATATTTTTGGTTTCTTTGCCCGCCCGCCCGCCCGATTCCGCCTTCGTTCAAAAAAGAGCGCGGTAGAGCTTATCCGCGAAGAGCGTACACGATCATAATGTTGTCTTTTTATGTGGCGCATAATTCTTATTGACTCTTCGGTTTTTGTTGCATCACTGCTTGAAGACGATCCGAGCCATACTTCCGTACGGCGTTTTTTCGCGTTGTTTGATGCGCGGGATATGAGGCATTCCGTTGTTGAACCTGCAACGGTGATTCTTGAAGTTGCAAATACATTGATGCGACTTGGACACCACAAAGAAGCCAGCGACATCACGGCATATTTCTCATCGGCTGAAATCGTGCCAATTGACAGTGTATTTATTGTTTCGGCGCTTCCCTTGCTGAAGAACGTGAATTTGAAGACAGCCGATGCGCTCATTGCGGTTGCCGCGCACCTTTCGAAAGCCACGCTAATAACTTTGGATAAAAAACTCTTGCGGGAAGCCAAAAAGATCACCCCTGCCGCTACGCCGGAGGAGTATGTGAAGAAATGGCGGTAAATTTCACGAAGTATGAACGTGGTTTACTCAAAGAATTTTGATGATTCGGCGCGTGAAGAAATCGTTATTTCAGAAGAGCGCGGGACGTTTATCGAAACATTCCTTTTTGTTGATGAGCTCCCAAAAACGGTTGATTTGAAAATACGGCTGGCCGGGCGGGGGAGCAGGGCGGAAATAACCGTGCTGTATATCGGCAGAAGCAAAGATGAGACCGAAATGAACATTACGATCACACATGAGACACTGGAGACGTACGGTCGGGTGATTGTAAAAGCCGCGCTGTTTGACGAGTCGCGGCTGACGGTGCGGGGGATGATTGAGATTGAAGAAGGGGCAAGGGGCGCGGATTCGTATCTGCTTGCCAAAGCGTTGCTTGTCTCGCCAAAAGCTCGGGCGGAAATCCGTCCCGAACTGGAAATCCTGACCGACGAGGTCAAGGCATCGCACGGCACGAGCATCGGCAGGATCGACGAGCGGCAGTTGTTTTATCTGCAAAGTCGCGGCATTGCGGAAGAAGATGGGAGACGCCTGCTCCTTACGGAATTTTTCCGGGATGTTGCAAAAGACCTGTCATCGGAGGATAAAAAAAGTTTTTTCAGAATGATAGAAGATAAAAATCCACTCTTCAGCCGGAAGAATGGATGTGAGATATAACCTCGAAGAGAATGTTGAACCATATACTGCAGAGAAAGCTGATTACCCATATCATCATTCCCTCAATCTGGATTGGCGTGTAGCCGGTAAGAGCCTGTTCAACATCTCCTCAACAACAAGGAAATAAAGGCTAATTGCATCATCGCAAGACTTGAATCAAGGAATCTCTCGCAATTCTTCCATAACCTCCGGCATTTCTCCAGCCATCCGAATGATCGTTCGACAACC
>JACPYI010000008.1 GCA_016196115.1 Candidatus Sungiibacteriota bacterium | reverse complement strand
TATGGCGCATGAGATGAGCGACAATGTGTGTGGCGCCATGATGCAGAAAGCAAAATACGAATTATTCAAATCATTTTCATCCCCCAGGAAGTGACGGCGACCGATTTCATTTCAGGCTCATATGTGGATTGGAAAATACTGAAGTCCTTTCTTGGTGATACGTCCTCAAAAATTCTTTCGCGTCCGCGATACCCATGTCAACACAGGCGTTGAGCCGGGCTTTGTTGGTGTCAAGGATTGACTTTAGTGGAAGCTGGACTTTGGGACGAATGACTTTGAGGCGCGGTTCTTGTTCAAGCACTTTTTGAATTTCTTGGTAATGGAACTTCAAGTGTCGGACAAGATAGGAAGTCTGTTTTGGCAGCCCCAACGCAAGCATATCACAAAAAGTATCATATCTCTCTCCCGCAAGAAACCCACTTGGTTTGTTGTAGACCACGACAACTTCGTCATATCCATCTGCCAATGCCTTCTGAAAAGGGAGTGTATCTGACAAGCCGCCGTCAATATAACTAATCCCACCAAGCACTACCGGCGGGTGTGCAAGCGGCATAGATGAAGATGCACGCATGAGGTCAAACACATTTGCTTGCGTTGGTTGATTAAACTTGAGCGCACAATTACTTCAATCCTGTGCTATCATAGAGCCAGTACTGGTTAAAGTCAGTGATCGCCATGGACAAGAAGACCAAGCTCATTATCGGAGTGAGTCCGCCCCGCAGGGGCAAGATCCATGACAAGAAGCAGCTTGAAAAGACACGGTGGGATCAGAAGCTTCCGACATCAATCGGACGTTACGGTGATCTTGGCTATTATGGCATGAAGGGATCACACTGGCATCTGCCCCATAAAAAGCCAAAAAGCGGGATGCTTACCCGATGGCAGAAAACCCTGAACAAACGCTTTGCCAAGGAACGAATACGAACTTTTTTCAACCACACTCCTTGCAGCAGCGAATCTCTCAAACTTCAAGAGATTGGTGCGTCAGGGACTGGGGTAGAAACCCATCAGGCGTAGGGGTCGTTTGCGTCTGTGAGAGTAATTGTGCGTACGGGTCTAATAAGTTTCGCTTCGGTGAGTTTCGCGATGGTTTCCGCCCGTTCTTTGCCGGACGTAAAATCCACCGGCACCACTATCGCGCCTCGCACGACCGCCCCCCCAGAAAATGATCCCCCACCACGGACTGTTCGGCGCCCACAACACGACCCGGTCTCCTTTCTTCACGCCCCGCTCTTCAAGCAGGCGCGCCATCCTGAGCGAGAGGACGTGAAGATCGCGGTACGAGAAAACAAAGCGGCGTACTCCGGTGCGATAGACAAAAGCGGTTGCATTGCCGCGCTCCTTAAATGTTTTGAAGAGGTCACCCAGCGTTTTCATGGTAACTGTAAGGAATGTTTTTGACTTTTGACTACAGACGCCGCCTGGCCCTCCGTATCTTTTCCACCAAAAAGCTAAGCCAGTAGCGTGATGTCAGGGGCAAATCCTGTGCGGGCAGATATTCTTGAGCGAATCCGCCAAACCCTTTTTTAAACAGCGTGAGACCCGCCCATGGGTGGTTAGTTTTTTCTTTGTCGACGATCCCCCAAAAATTGTAAAGGGCGCACCCTCTTGCCTTTGCCTCCTGAATGGCTTCCCATTGGAGCAAATAGGAAGCCGGTATTTCGGGATGCGCCGAGGACGTGGCTCCGTGGTGATAAAATGCGGAACCTCCGTAAAAAACGATCATGGCCCCGGCGATGATCGTCTCCCGATACTCCGCCAAAAAAATAAGCAGCTGGTCATCGGCACGGAATGCTTCAAACTCTTTTTGAAGATATTCATCGGAAAAGGCCGTGAAATGATGCCGCCGGGCGGTTCCCTGATAAAGTCCGCGAAAGACGGCGACATCGTCCGGCCTCCAGCTTTTTATGATTTTCACGCCCTCGCGTTCCGCTTTTTTAATGGAGTAGCGCGTGGTTTTTCGCATATCCTTCAAAATTTTTTCTTCTGTCTGCGCGATATCGAGCATCCACATCAATTCGGCGTGCATATGGATCGGCGCTTTCCGGAAACCCGCTTCCTGAAAAAGAAGCGCATTGTCGGGATGATTCGTCACGATCGGACTCACTCGTATAAAGCCGCATTTCTCCGTGCCGGCCAGTTGCTTCAAATGACCCGCCACCGCTTCTAAAATTTCGGAGTTGAAATCGTGCGTTACCGGACCTTGGGGTACGAATAAAAAAGACCCGCGCCTGGCCACGATTTTCACAACCAAAAAAACAGCGGCTAAATCTCCATTTTCGTCGGACACGCCGAACCGAAAAATTTTATTGCCCATATCCCTGTTGAATTCGCCCCAGTTCCAAGAGTGCAGAAAGTTTTTATTCTGTTGCGACAAAACAAATTGTTCCCACGTATGCTTGTCTGTTATTTCCGTGACCCTAAGCATAGTATGTTTCCAAAAAACGATTGATGACATCGACGACACGGTCGGCATCGGCAAGGGTCGTATTCGGGCTTGTCGGCAACACGAGCGAGCGCAGAGACAACTCTTCCGCCCAGGGACACGAACCCGGGACATAGCGGAGTTTCTTCAAATCCGTGCCGGACGGGCCGATTACTTTTTTCGCCGGCCAGACCTCCAGGTACATTCCTGCGCGCTTTCCCGCGCCGATCAGCTTGTAGACCGTATCCGCGTTTTGAATCTTGACGGGAAAATTGAGAAACACCGGTTTCGTATCACGGGCAGGGCTGACAAGAGAAATTTTTTTATTGGGCGTAATCCTCTCCGTATAAAAATCAGCGAGATCGATCCTATGCCGGTTATATTTTTCCAATTTGTCAAATTGCTTCAAGCCCAAAAGCGCGAGCGCGTTGGGCATGAGGGAGGGGCCGAACGGCGGTTTGCCACCGCTTTTTTCTTCCGCGTACACGCTCAATGAGATGAGTTTCAGCTTTTTCGCGATCACCACCAAAACTTTCCCCGCGCTGAAAAAGTTGTACAACGGCTTTGCGGCACAGAGCAGTATCGGGTGGAAAAGCTGCTCGAAAATCCAAAACAAGGAAGGGAACGCCCATGTATGGAGAGTGTGCTCCAAGCGCTCGGCGATCTCGCGACTGTTCGTAACCGCGGCTCCGCCGAACACAGAGGACATAATTTTGTATCTGCCGAAGCTGAAAATCGCGGCGTCGCCGAACGTTCCCACGTTCTTATTTTTATATTCTGCTCCGAGCGCATGCGCCGCATCTTCAATGACCAAAAGCTTGTTTTTTCTCGCGATGCGCAAAATTTCATCGATCTTTGCCGGGTACCCAAACGTATGCTGGATGATAACCGCCTTGCTCCGCGGGGTTATCTTTTGCTCCAGATCGCCCGGCGACATGTTGAAGTCATCCTCAATGTCCACATATACCGGCGCTGCCCCGAGCCAGAGAATCGGATTCACGGCGGCGGTGCAGGTAAATGCCTGCACCAGCACTTCATCGCCTTCCCCAAGCTTCATTGCCATCAAAATGGCGTAGAGCGACGTGCGCCCGCTCTCAAATAAAAACACGTTTCGTACTCCCAGATATTCTTTGAGCTTACGGGCAAGCTCTTGGGGCGCCGTGCCCGCCCTCCAGCGCCAGGGCGTTACAATCAATTTCAAAGCCAAAAAAACATCACCCGCCTGGGCATTGGGAGATATGGAAACGAAGATCGGCTTCTTAAAAAGTTTCATCGCAGAGATTGAATGATACGTTCCGGCAGGCGGCCCTCCAGAAGAACGGCCGTTTCCGGATTTATTTTTTGCTCAAGTAATTCTACCACTTTTTCAGGGTTTGTTTCCAGAACGGCTTTATCGCCCGCCGCGTCGTGTATCGCTTTAAAATACGCGGGCGTGGTGATGATCGCGCAGTCGCAGTTTTTATGCAACAGCTCGCCGATCTTCGTATGAATGCCGACGGACGCATCGCCCAGTTCGATAAGGCATGGCATAACGACAATTTTGTTCTGGTGCGGCTGAAGAGAGAGATAGGTGATGGCCGCGAAAACCCCGTCGGGATTGGCGCTGTAGGTATCATTGATCATCCAAGCGCCATGCCTGCCTGCAAAGCCTTGCATCATTCTTTCAACCAGCCGGATTTTGCCTATTGCTTCCTCAATCTCGCGGTCAGTCATGCCTACATATTTTGCCGCCTCGATCGCTCCGCCCAGATTCAACCCGTAATGGGCCGGCAGATCCGGGCGCAGATCGTGCGCATGCCGATACATGATTTTATTTCCTTTCCATTTCTTCGATAACTCCACGCAATACTCGTTCTCACCGTTAAAAACAGCGAGTCCGTCAGCTGGGAGACAATCTATCAATTCGTATTTGGCTTTTTGAAGCGCCCTGAACGAGCCGAACAGCGCCACATGCTGCTCGGAAATGCCGGTCAAAATCCCAATTTTGGGTTTGACCATTTCGCATATTTTCTGTATCTCGCCGGGTTTGTACGCGCCCATTTCTACGATAAATATCTCATCGTCGGGTTTCAAGGTCTTCAAGACGAATTGGGCTATGCCTATTTCCGTATTTACATTGCCGGGCGTTTTTGCCACTTTGAATTTCTTCGACAGAAGCTGGCTCAAAAATTCTTTGGTGGAAGATTTTCCGTAGCTGCCGGTAATGCCTATAACCGTCAATCCCCTGGCCCGGGAAATTTTCTCTTCCGCCAATCTGTGTACATGCCGTCTCACAAAGTGCGTCGGCGCGCCAAACAAGAAAACGGCTACGATAACCGATAGCGGCGCGAGAATATAAAAAAAGAAGTAATAGGAAAGGCTGAACGAACCGTACGCCGCAGGCGCGGCCAGCATAATTACGGGGATGGACGAGACAAGAAAGATCAATATCGCTTTCACGGTCCAGACCGGCGCATATAATTTTCTGCCTCCGCCGGAAATCCAAAATTTTACTATCGTCCGCACGGAGCCGTACTCGGCCCGGAAGCGGTCAAACCGATATTCTTTCAGCTGCACGACATACATCCAAAACAGGGTGGATTTTACCGCAAGCAGCAACAGAATTATCTTCAAAATCATCATTAACGGGGTTTATGATAACAGAAACGACGAGACACTATCAACAAATTCCTCCGGCTGTTCTTTATGCAAGCTATGCCCGGTATTCTTGAAGATCTTCAATTCGGAACCGGCTATGTTTTCCGCCATCACATAGGCATCGGCCAAAGGCGTAACCCTATCTTTCTCGCCCCAGACGATAAGCGTTTTGGTCCTGATGGGCGGGAGAAGAGGTCGCAAATCCTCATCAATAACTTTTTTCATCGTCTCCTTCATAACGCCGCGGGCACGATAATAGTCCCGCGTTCCCGCGAGCATATAGAGCGCCCTGGTCATGATACTTTTGAGATACCGGAGAACCGGCAAAGAAAAAACATACTTGCCCATTTTAGCCAAAAGCAGGATCAGTTTGGTTTTAAGCGTCGGCGCGGGTTTGATCCCGGCCGCCGCATACAATATAAGGCCCAAGAGTTTATCCGGATGCCGCACGGCAAATTTTATCCCGATTCTGCCGCCCAAAGAATGCCCCAACAGATAAAACGGTCCCAGATTCTCCCGCCCGGCAAACTGAAAAACGAACTGCGCGTAATCGCTGACGCTCAACGCCTCGCACGGCATTTCCGCATCGCCAAACCCCGGCAGATCAATCGCATGCACCGGAAACCCCTTCGCGACCAGCATCGCCCTCACCTCCTCAAAAGATCGGGCGCTGCTCCCCCACCCGTGCAAAATGACCACCGGCTTATCTTCATATAACAACTTTTTCATACGCACCCTTCATAATTTTTTATTCGCACTGATTATTTCCATCCCGCCCATGTATGGCCGCAGCGCTTTTGGAATTTCGATTGAGCCGTCTTTTTGCTGGTAATTTTCCATGATTGCGATCAGGGTGCGACCGATCGCGAATACGGTGGCGTCGTTGGCGTGGAGCAGCACAACGGAACCGTCGGCTTTTTTTACTTTCGTATTGAGACGCCGGGTTTGATAATCGGTCGTGTAGTCGGCAGAGTGGGTCTCGCGGTATTTGTTTTGCCCGGGCATCCAACACTCAATATCAACATGGTGCGTACACGGATCGTCCGTATCGCCGCTACAACTCAACACTACCTGGTAGGGCAATTCAAGAGCCTGAACTAGATGCTCCTGAATGGCGATGAAAAACTCGTGCTCAAGAAATGCTTCATCCCCCACAGTGAATGATTCGATTTCCACTTTATCAAATTGATGCATCCGTAAAATTCCTCGAGTATCTTTACCGTACGAACCCGCTTCCCTGCGAAAACATGTGGAAAGGGCGACATAGCGCAGTGGAAGCTTGCCTTCGAGTATTGTTTCGTCCATATGCAGCGGGACAAGCGTATGCTCTCCGCTGCCAACGAGATACAAGTCATCGTCGGCAAGGCGATATCGTTCTTCTTTGGTTGTCTCGTTCAATCGCGCCGCTTTTGTGTATACCTCGGGACGGATCATGAGGGGAATACTAACGGGTATAAATGGCGCATCGGAAACGTTTTCTTGAATCGTACCCGCAATATGGCGCAGCGTTTCCTGCGAACTCAAAGTATCGAACGCAAACCTTATCAGCGCGAATTGCAAGAATACCAGGTCTCCTTTCAGATACGCAAACCGCGCGCCGGACACCTCTGCCGCTTTCTCCATATTGATGATGTCAAGCCGCTCGCCAAGCGCTACATGATCTTTCGGCTCAAACACAAACTGTGGGATCTCACCCCATGTGCGAAGCACCTTGTTTTCCGAATCATCTTTACCAACCGGCACATCAGGATGAAGCACGTTCGGAATCTGATACATCAATTCGCCAAACTCCTCCTCAAGCGCTTTCATCTCGAACTCGGCATGGCCGAGTACTTCTTTCGCGCCACGCGATTCAACGATCTTCTGATCCCGCTCGGCCCCACTGGCAGTCGCAATCTTGTCTGAAATGACATTTTGTTTGTTGCGCAGATCATCCACCTCCCCGATCTTTACTCTTCGCCGTTCGTCCAGATCAAGCAGATAATCCACGTCGAACTCCGCATTGCGGTCCGCAAGCGATTGTTTTACTTTTTCCGGATGTTCACGGATGAATTTAATATCAAGCATAAAAAAAACTAGTCTTTATCCTCCGGCTTCGGTCTCATCGTCGGAAACAACACCACCTCGCGGATGTTTTTTGTGTTCGTAAAAAGCATGACCACACGGTCAACACCGATGCCCAGTCCGGCCGCAGGCGGCATGCCGTGCTCCATGGCTTCAAGAAAATCCTCGTCCAACCGCATTGCTTCGTCTTCTCCCCCTGCTCGTTCACGCTCCTGCTCCTCAAAACGTTCACGCTGGTCAATCGGATCATTGAGCTCTGCAAACGCATTGGTCAATTCCCAGCCCGCGACTACGAGCTGAAATCGTCGTACTTCGTTAGGATGATCCTCCCACTTTTTTGAAAGCGGAGAGATCTCGATCGGATGATGCGTGAGAAATGTTGGCTGCACCAGGTACGGCCTGCATATCTTTTTATAAATCTCATCGGCAATTTTCCCTTTTGATGCGTGCATAGGCGCATCAATACCAAGCTGGCGCGCGCGCGCCGCCAAGGAGTCCCGTGTTTCCGCTTCATAATCAGGAATCAACGCATAACGCGCAAGCAGATCTTTAAATGCAATGCGGTTGAAGGGTTTGTGAAAGACAATCTTTCGGCCGTCCGCGTCCATTTCTTTTTTACCGAGCGCCTTGGCAAGCCCGATGAAAAGATCTTCCACGAATGTCATCATGTCTTCTTCATCCCAATATGCCGCATACGATTCAGGTTCGGTAAACTCGGGGTTGTGCGTGGTATCAATGCCTTCATTGCGAAAGGATTTTCCGATTTCAAAAACTTTTTCGTACCCGGCAACCAGCAGCCGTTTCAGGTACAATTCCGGGGCGATGCGCAAATACAGATCAATATCCAGCGCATGTTGATGCGTGACAAAGGGTTTGGCAAGCGTGCCGCCGGGAATCGGATGAAGCATGGGCGTCTCTACCTCGAGAAAACCATGTTTTTCATGGAACTGCCGTATAAACGAGATAATTTTTGCCCGTGTAACAAACCGCTCCCGCACCTCTTCGTTCATGATGAGATCAAGATATCGCTTGCGAAACCGCTCCTCCACGTCCTGCAAGCCGTGCCATTTCTCCGGCAGCGGAAGCAGGGATTTGCCAAGCATGGCCCATTGTTTTGTCTCAATCGTTTTCTCTCCGCGCTTGGTTTCAAAAAGCATTCCCTCGGCGCTTACAAAATCGCCGATGTCAACCGCGGCAAGCATTGCCTCGTACTGCCCGTCCCCAAACGTATCGTGCTTAATCAAAATCTGAATCTTCCCGCTCTCGTCCTGCACGTCGAAAAACGCAGCGCCACCGTGCTCGCGCTTGGCCATCACGCGCCCCGCAGCCGCTACTTTTTTTCCCGCCGCAGAAAGTACGCTGAATTTTTTCAGCAATTCCCCAATCGTATGCGTCCGCCGCGTCTGCGCCGGATATGGATTGACCCCCTGCTCGAAAAGTGTCGCGCGCTTGCGTACGCGCTCATTGCGAATATCTTCCAAAGCCATATGCGGTCACTATAATACAAAAGCCCCTCAAAAGGAAGGGCACTTGTTGTCATTTCTGACTTGATCGGGAATCCAGAATGAACAAATCCTAGATTCCCGCTTTCGCGGGAATGACAGGTATAACTTAACTAATCTTCCTGATCGTATAGGTTGTGGCGCCGCCCGGGGTTTTTACCTCGGCGGTGTCGCCTACATGTTTGCCGAGGAATGCTTTGCCAAGGGGGGACTCGTTGGAAATTTTGCCGTCGCCCGGACTTGCCTCTTCGGAACCCACAATGGTGTAGGTCTCTTCTCCGTGGCGTGATTGCACGACCACGGTGGAGCCGACCGCGACTTTATCGGTTCCGGCGCCTTTACGGATCACTACGGTATCGCGAAGCGTGTCCTCAAGCTCGGCGATCTGCGATTCAACCAATGATTGCTCCTCTTTGGTCTCCTGGTACTCGGCGTTTTCCGACAAGTCACCCAAGGTCTTTGCATGCTCAAGACGCTGGGCAATTTCTTTGCGTTTCTCGGTTTTGAGCGCATGCAAGCGCTCTTTCAACTCTTCCAGTCCCTCTTGTGATATATATGTGGACATACCGGCAACGAATTATAGGGTAAAGAAAAAATCGTGTCAAGAGAAAGTTATCCACACCTCATGCTAGTCCGCTTTCCTGCCTGGGTCAAAATACCATGCTAAAATATCTCGCATGATCGGGACCGCAACAGTGGCGCCCTCGCCGGCATGCTCCACCATGACCACCACAGCAAGTTCGGGGTTTTCAAACGGCCCGAATGCAGTTACCCACGCATGGGGTCTGCCTGATCCTGCTTGCGCCGTTCCGGTCTTTGCGGCAATGGCGACCTGCACCTCGCCAAGACGATGCGCGGTCCCGGAGGTCACGGTCTGGCGCATTGCCCTGACAACATGATGTAACGTATCGGCGCTTGCCATGCCTTCGCGGATCAGCTCGGGATTTTTTTTACTCATGACATTACCGTCTTTGTCAAGCATGGCATCGAGCAGATAGGGACGAAACAGTTTTCCTCCATTTGCGATCGCAGTAGTGGCGGCGGCCATCTGCAAAGGTGTTACGCGCACGCCACCCTGGCCAATGGACATATTATAGGTATCACCGATGCGCCAAATGGGATTTTGCGGATCGGTCTTGGGCTTGGTTGATGGATCAGGAATGAATCCGGGCTGCTCTCCGGCCAGATCAATGCCAAGACGCGAGCCCAGACCGAACGCGTTGGCATATTTTTTGATACGATCAACTCCCAAGCCCTTCTGATCTCCGTACCCGCCCCCGACCATGTAGAAATAGACATTTGCCGATACGGCGATCGCGTCGTAAAAATTCACCCAGCCCTGCTTTCGCCAGTCCTTGAACACCGATACCTCCCCCGGATGATAGGGATTGGGCACGTTGATAAAACCCTCGTCATAGATCTTTTTTTCCGGATCAATCAATTGCTCCTGCAGCGCTGCAGCGCCGATGATGGGCTTGATCACCGAGCCAGACGGGAACTCGCCCGCAATCGCACGATTGAAGAGGGGCTTCAGGGGATTTTTTAAAATTTTCTGGAATTCCGCCGCCGAGAGCGCGCGGCCGAATGTGTTGATGTCATACGATGGAGAACTTACGAGCGCCCGCACCGCGCCGGTTTGGACATTGATCGCGACCACGCTCGCGCCCGTGGTTTCCTGGGTATAGTGCGTGAGTATCTCATAGGCCTTTTGCTGCAAAGGGCCGTCAATGGTCAATCGGACGCCCGATCCCTCCTCGGGATTCTCGGTAAATGAGAAGCGGGTCTCTTTGCCCGACGAGTCGATTTCAACTATTTTCTTGCCGCCCTTCCCGCGCAGTACGCTATCATAAAATGCCTCAACGCCGCTTTTGCCGATTGTTTCTTCATTTTGCAGTTCGGGCCGGCTTGTCACCTCATCTTCAGAAATCTTGCCGACAAAACCGACCAGATGGGCGTTGGCAAACGGATCATGGTAGAGGCGCCGATAACTTTCAACAATCTGAATCCCGGGAAAGGAGCTTTCGCGCGAAGCAACGGAGACAGCGGCATCGAGCGGAATATCTTCGGCAATAAACACTCTGCGGGGCAGTGTATCGATCGTTCCGTCTGCCTGCCCAAAAAAATTTTTTTGTTCGCCAAGCAGGGAGCCGAGATTCTGCACGAGATCCTCGAGATTGCCCCGTGCTTTGGTAAAAGCGTCTTTCTCAAACACAAGATCAAAGGAGAAAATATTTTCGATCAGGGGACTGCCAAACCGGTCGTAGATCACGCCGCGCGGCGGAAAGATGGGACGCGTTACAAAGCGGTTCTCCTGCGATTTTGCAAAAAAGGCATGTCCGGAGCTGATCTGCAATGATGCCGCATGGATGCCCAGATACCCGACGCCGAGTCCGATAACCGCAAGAAAAAAAATTGAAGGCAGGCGCCCGATTGGCCTTTCAATCCTGCCTTCGAATTCCTCGCGCTGTCCGAGCGAACTTATTGAGTCGACCAAAATCTCATCGGGATCAAGGAGATCCTGCGGTGTTTTTGAAAAACGAGATTTTGAGAAAAGCGATGTGAATCTCATGAAGTGACTGTACCAAGCACAAAACTCCACCATGGCACCATGCCGAAAAATATGAGTATCAGAAGTGCTGCGCCAATGCTTTGGGTGATACGGGATTCGGTATTGGAAAAAAAGGTTTGGAACACTTCGCACAGAAACGCGAGCAGCACGCATGTCAGGAGTGAGGCGCCAAACGGAATCAGGTATACGGTATCCATAACCAAACCAATAACGAGCGCGCAGCACACGCGCGCGCCAAACTTCATGCGCCAGACCAAGTTACAAAAGGCCAGTGCCGACAGCGGCAAGAAAATTGCCTTGCCGGCAACCACGACATTTAAGACCCGCTCCAAGAAAAAGGCGCCAAGCATGAAGAGTATCACCATGTATGTTTTCATAAGAAGGTTTCTCTTATTCGAGAACAATAAACACCTCATCCAGGGTTTCCGGATGCGCAATCAGCGTTGCCCATACATTTTGAAATGCTCCAACCACGTTTGATGTCAGACGCGTGATCTCGCCGACAAGCATATTCGTATTGCCAAGACGGCCAGGCATGAGTGCAAAGTCACCGGAGCGTACCGGCGTGTCATTCGAGATAAGCTCAAGAGAAAAGGTCCGGTTGCCGATTCCTTTGGCAAGCGCTTTTACATTGAGAGGCGCCACCACAATTTCAAAGGCCTCACCCGGGTTTGATGCAAGCGAGATTTTCGAGAACCCATCGCTTGTCTCGCGCACGACTCCTATGAGCGCTCCGCGAGCGTCTATTGCCAGGTCGCCCTGGCGGATTTTTTTTGCTGTTCCTTCATCGAGCATTAAAAATTCTTTACCAAGTTCATTGCCGCGCAGGAGCACGCGACCGCCCTGAAGCGGCACATGCTGCCTTTCTTTAAGCCCGACCATCTTTTCCAGACCCGCATCTTTTTCCCGAAGCATCGTGTACTCCTGCTCGATCTCCCGCAAGCGCTGATTCTCTTCCTGAAGACGGGACAGATCATCTGCGCCCGGCTGCTGCATGGAAAAGCCGACGGTACGTCCGAGCGCGTACGAGACCCGAAAGACCGGACGGAAAATCAGAATAATGCCCGAGCGCAGAAACGCAACTGGTGTGCTGCTGCTCAGAAAGATAGTCCCGAGCACGAGTGCAATGACTATGATACTATACAACAGTTTCTGTCGGATCATAACACAGAGTACCCTACCCTAACGCTTCCTCATATCCGGTATCCACCAGTACCTCCCGGAGCTGATCAATGTCCTCAAGAATAATGCCGGTACCGCGCACGACCGCGCTTAGCGGATCATCCGCGACCTTCACCGGAATGTGGGTCTCTTCGGAAACCAGCCGGTCAAGCCCGCGCAGCAATGAGCCGCCGCCGACCAGCACAATGCCCCGGTGCATGATGTCTGCAACGAGTTCGGGCGGCGTTTCTTCCACTGCCGCCTTGATCGTATTGACAAGCACGTTGATGGAATGGCGCATGGCCCGTCTGACATCCGCATCATCCACGATGATCTCCTTAGGAAGCCCGGTGATCAGATCTCTGCCCCGCATCGTCGCCTCAAGCGGCTGAGCAAGCTCGTACGTTGATCCGATGGCGATCTTGATGTCTTCTGCGGTGCGCTCACCGAGCAGCAGTTTGAATTCATCGCGCGCAAAGCGGATGATATCGTCGTTGAGCTTATCGCCGGCGATGGCTAGATTTTTTGCAACCACGATCCCGCCAAGCGAAATCACGGCAATGTCCGACGTGCCTCCGCCAATGTCCACGATCATGGACCCTACCGCCTCCTGCACCGGCAGGCGTACGCCGATGGCGGCAGCCATGGGTTCTTCCACCAGATACACTTCGCGGGCGCCGGCGTTTTTGGCTGCATCCTCGACCGCGCGTTTCTCTACTTCGGTGATACCCGAAGGAATGCCGATCACCACGCGCGGGCGCGCAAGCACGGAGAATCCCTTTTCATGCACTTTGCGGATGAAATATTTGAGCATCTCTTCCGTAACCTCGAAGTCGGACACCACGCCTGCGACCAACGGCCGCGTTGCCGTGATATGGCCGGGCGTGCGCCCCACCATCCGCTTGGCTTCGGCGCCGATCGCCACGATCTGTCCGGTCTTCTGGTTGATCGCGACCACCGACGGCTCGTTCATAATAATCCCTCTGCCTCGCACATAGACAAGCGTATTTGCGGTGCCAAGATCAATCCCGATGTCCTGCGAGAAACGCCCAAAAATCCGGTCCAACATAAAAAATGTCTGCCGCCTTTTCATCTGATGCGCAAGCGTACGAATGCGATTGGTGTTTGCCGCCATAGAGTGACCATACTCTATCGCACATCACCCCGCAAGGAAAGATTGACAAATCATCAGATCAATGCTACAACCCTCTTCACGTGCTCCACGAGCGTCGAGGTATATCCCGCTTCATTATCGTACCATGAGAATATCTCGATCAGATTGCCGTCGATCACTTTGGTGAGCGTGAGGTCAACGACGGCGCCGTAGGGCTCACCGATGATATCGGATGAAACGATCGGGTCTTCGGTCACCGCAATTGATTTTTTCCAGCGCGGATCCGCGGCTGCTTTGCGGAATATTTCGTTCACTTCCTCTGCGGTCGTGTTCCGGGAAATCTCAAGCGTGCTGATGCTCAACGATCCGATGATCGTAGGCACGCGGATCGCGACTGCGTTGAATTTTCCCGCAAGTTCCGGGATTGCCTGGATCACTGCCTCGGCTGCGCCGGTCGTGGACGGGATGATATTGACGGCTGCGGCGCGTCCCCGGCGTAGATCCTTTTCGTCCGGCCCGTCAACCAGTTTTTGCGTGGCCGTATAGGCATGCACAGTCGCCATGCTCCCTTTCACGATCCCGAATGCGTCTTTGACGATCGCGATTACCGGGGCAACGGAGTTGGTCGTGCAGGATGCGTTGCACGTGATTGGTTTGGCGCCTGCAAACCGATCGTCATTGACTCCGATAAGCGCGGTAGTCATGTCTCCGGTTGCCGGCGCCGTAATCACCACGCGCTTGGCTCCGGCATCGAGATGCGCCTTTGCCTTTTCGGACGCGGTAAAAAATCCGGTTGATTCGATCACGATATCTATGTTCAAGTCCCTCCACGGCAGATTAGCCGGATCTTTTTCCGCAAGCACCCGGATATCTTTGCCGTCAACCGTGAGATGCCCTTCGCCTGCCTCAACCGGTTTTCCATACCGCCCGTACACCGAATCGTATCTCAGAAGATACACGAGCGTCTTGGTATCGGTCAGATCGTTGATCGCAACAATCTCGAATTCTCCGGCACCGAACGCGGCACGAAAAAAAGACCTCCCGATCCTGCCAAATCCGTTAATCGCGATGCGCGTCATAAGGAAATAATATGCTCTATTTTCGTTTGAGTAAATATGCATACGCCGCGAGTGCGGCTTTGACGGCGTCTCCGGCGGAAATGTTGTTTTGTTTGTAGGGATCGTCGGTAATGTCTCCGGCGGCAAAGATGCCCGGACGGGACGTGGTGCCGTGCTTGGAATCAATGACGACCTGGCCGAATTTGTCCAGGTCCACTACGCCTTTGACCATCTCGAAATTCGGCACGGAGCCGATTTCAACGAATACGCCCTGCGCGTTAAGTTTTTTCTCTTCATTGGTCTTGCGGTCTTTGTACTTCACGCCGGTCACCATGGTATCGCCGAGAATCTCAAGCGTCTGAACGTTGAGCATAATCTCCACTCTCGGACTTTTCTTAATCTCTTCCACCGTAACCGGATCGCCTTTGAGCGAATCGCCGTATTCGAGCAGATAGATTTTTTCGGCATACGGGATCAGATCAACAACTGCCTCAAGCCCTGCATTGCCGCCGCCGACCACGCCCACTACCTTGCCGCCAAAGAGCGGCGCATCGCAGGTCGAGCAGTATGCCACGCCCTTGCCGTTAAATTGTTCCTCGCCCGGCACCCCCAATTTTTTGCGCCGCGCACCCGCAGCCAGTATGACCGCCCTTGATTCGTAGCTTGCCCCGCTTTCGGTCGTGACAACAAAATTATTTTCTTTAGGAACAACCGAAGTCACGCGCTCTGGAATTTTCACCTCTACCATATCCGAAAAAGCCCACACATGTTCCTCGAATTTTTTCGCCAAATCAAAACCAGAGATGTGTTTCTCTCCGATCCAGTTCTGGATATCTGCGGACACGATCGACTGCCCGCCGAACTCTTCCGTGATGAGCAGGGTCTTGAGCTGCTTGCGCGCCGCATACACTGCCGCAGCGCACCCGGCTGGCCCGCCCCCGATAATGATGATGTCGTAAAGCATAAGGTCAGTAGTCAGAGATTAGCATCTCTATTGTATGCTCTTGGGATCCACGCCGCCCATGTCTTCGGGCACGAATTCCGGGCCGTGGTTTTTGAATGCGCGGTAGAATGCGCGGAGGTCATCTTTTTGCTTGTCGGACAACGCGCCGTTATCGAGATTGAATTTGAGCACCCTGGTCCATGCGACAATCGCAATGTCGGCGTCGTTTGCGGAGCGCGGGGCCATCGCGATCTTTGACCCGCCAAATTCTTTCACAATACCCTTCAGATCTTCGATAACCTTGGCGGGCACGTTTGGACGATACGCGATCCAGATGCCACCGTGCTCGAGGTTGTGAATAAAAATTTTGTCATTTATTTCGTAATCGTACACACCCCAGTTTGCCGGAGTCGGGTAGTGGGCCCCAGAAGACGGAGGGTTTGAGTCGTAGGGCTTGGGCACGGGCGCATGAAGATCAATGTGCTCACGCCCCACTTCTTGATATGATATGCCTGGAGCATTTTTGGCACTGCGTATAGCAAGCCATCCTATCAGCCAAACACCAGCAGCAACCGCAAGCAGTATGCCCACAATCCATAGTGTGCGCCGAATTTTTCTTCTTCGTACGGCCTCGTCTATGCGGAATTTTTTTGGAGGAATCGCCTCTTGCATAGTTCCACTATATCACTTTGTCTGGCGTAACGCAATCAGTCGTTTCAATTCTTCCACCATGGGCACGTGCTCCGGATCAACATCGTAGTGGCGCGCGATATAGTACGCGGTCCAGTCCGCGAGCACCAGCGATGAAAAAATTTTATAGAATACATTCGCTCCCTGAAGTGGTACCTCCACCACCGGCAGTCCCCGATCCTGATACAATTTTGCCAAAATATCCATCCGGGCGATTACGCGGGGGTCATCGTCGGCGTCTTTGAGAAGAATGATATAGAATTTTTGGGAGAGCGGCCGTGTTGCTTCGGCAATGTTGAACCCGGTCATCTCGTTGTGGTTTGCCTCCGGCAACGCGCTGCAAAATGCCGGGATCTTTCCGGTTTCGTTGAACTTGATTTTCCAGTTGTATGCAATGGGAAAATTCCGCGAGGATGCATAGATCACGGGTACGCGCCCGGCCAGCCGGTTCACGAGTTCTTTTCCCGCTTCTTCGTACGCAAGCGGATTAAGCAAAGTCGCAAGTCCGATGATTTGTGCAAGCGCCTGCTCCTCGCCCATCAACTTGAGCATTGCTTTGATGCTGAAGCCCAGCGCGGAGCGCGGCTGGATGCCCGTGTCCGGCAATTGTACAAAAGGCACACCGTGCTGTTTTGCCATCTCAAGCAGTTTTCCGCCCGCGGCAATCGCCGCAACCGGCATGCCGCGCTTTAATGCCTCCTCAAAACCATCCAGCGTCTCCTCGGTGTTTCCGGAGTATGAGCTTGCAATCACGAGTGTTTTCTCCAATGCATATTCCGAAACGTGCGGTAACCCATAGTCCCGATGCGAAATCACACTGAGTTCGGGTTTCCAAATCTTCAGGAGTCCGGACGCCAGATTTGATCCGCCCATGCCCGCGACGATGAACTCTTCGGCATGCGGTAATTTCTCCGCGTTCTCCACTACCGGCTCAAACGCGAACTGTTTTGCAAAATTTTTTATCGCCTCGTACATGATGCTACTATTTTTCCGAATAAAACTGTGAGGGGTTGCTGCCCCGTCTTTGCGTTATCCTCCGTTGAATTTTTCCTTCAGGATCAACAACAAGCAGGGCTCTTAAGATAGCTTCATTTATCTTTTTTATTTTTACACGAGATGAAGAACGATACCGCTCAAGAAATTTCTTATATGGTTCATGCGCGGAACTTTTTTGTCCTCTTGAAGCAATCAATTCTTCAGCAGGCAGAGGTTTGGTTTCAATGCCTTGATTTTCAAATACCTTTTGGGCACGTTTTAGGTGCCATTCAGAAGTGAGCAGGAGAATGAAATTATCAAGACCATACCGCTCCAGCAAGTCCGCAATTTTTTTTGCATTTTCTATAGTGTCAATAGACCCTTCTTCAAGCAGAACGCGATCTTCTTCAATATTCGGGTACCGTTTTTTGAGATACTCCCGCATAGCCGCCGCCTCGGAAGGATATGCCATGCCTGCCGTTTTACCTCCGGAAAAAATTACCTTTTCCACTGTTTCATTTTGCAACATTTCTCCCGCCGCCAACGCCCGGATCTTCGCCTCCAAACTTAAAGCGTTCGGTCTTAATTCATATTCACTTTTTTCGGAATGTCGCCGCGAAATCCACTTCCCAGAACTACCAGCGCTCGATGCCTTGGTAGACGCTCCAATGAGGATTCTGCTTCGGGCAGTACTGATTTTGAATCTTTCCCCTCAAATTGATTTTCCTTCATACTCCTGCGTAGCATTTATATTATAGCGTCGTCGTATTCTTACTTTTCCGGGCGAAATGACCACGAGATTTCCCATGAGATCCTCTTCAGATGCCAGAGTTAAGCTTGCCAAAACCATCACGTTAATAGCTGAAGTTGGCATCTCATTTGGAAAACGCAATATGACGATACCGGCATGGGAGCCGAGAGGAAACTGAAAAATGTTCGAGAATCCTAAATCACCCGAAAACAAAACAGCACTTTTCTCTTGCGCAAAATGAAAAACTTCTTTGTCCGATTTCCCGCGAAGACCGTGATCACGTACATCAAAGACATCGTGTCCAAGTTTTTGCAAGACCTCTCCAAGCGAGCGCTGGAGATCCTCATCGATCACGATATTCATGTAGCTTTTTGAGAATTACACAAACGCGAGCGTCTCTTCAGCGAGGAGTTCGGCCGCATATCCGAGAGCCGCGCGTACCTGCTCCGGCTGCAATTCATACTCACGCATAACCTCATCAAGCGCCATTCCGCCGGCAAGTTTGCCCACGATCAAATCAACCGGAGTTCGCGTCCCTTGGATAACTGGCTTCCCGAACCGGACATCCGGCTGTATAGTGATGTGAGGAAAAATCTCTTTTTTCATGTTTTTATCATAAACTAACAAGAGAAATTACGCAAGTATTATTTCATCTTCCGCTCCACCCACTCGCGGGCGATCTCCATGGCGACCTCGCGCGGGTTTTTGCGCAATCGCATGGAGCGCTCAAGCACGGTCAGATCAAGCTCCGGTTTCCACACGCGCAAAAGATCAGCCGCCAAATGCGATCCGCCCATGCCCGCAACAATAAACCCATGCACCAGCGGTAATTTATCCGCATTTTCCACAACCGGCTCGAACGCAAACTGCTTGGCAAAGTTTTTGATGGCTTCGTACATCATTGATAGTGATTATTGATATCAATTATCTCCACCGTATCAGATTCTCTAAAAATAAAAATCGCCCGATATTTTCGGTCAATTCTAAAGCTCCAAATCCGCATTTTCCGTGGCTCCAGTAATTCCGTTTCAAGACTTCGATGAAAAGGATTCAATTCAAAAAACTTTTTTTGCTTTTCAAATTTCTCCTCAAGCTGCCGCTCGGCAAGATACTTCTGAATCTCATGATGGAGCGGCAGGATTTTCATACTCGAAAGTGAGTAGATCGTTTCAATCCATTCTCCAAACTCTCAAGAAATTTCCGACTATACTTCTCCGTCTTTTCAAAAGCGCGGGTGATCTCTTTTGCACTATGAGTCGGCGGAGGGGAAAACATTTTCCCTTCCAAAACATATTGCAAATAATCATAACGAAGTTTCGTCTCCACCAGTTTTTTATATTCTGTTTTGGGAATGGTTATCGTGGTCATATTTCTATACTACCTCGTGGTCAAAATTTCCGCAAGTACATAAAAGAAACAATCCATCTATCTCGCTCGTTTCAATCATATCACCCATTTTGCACATTTACACACACGGAGAAAGAAAATATGGATATCCAAGACGTTTTATGGGCGCTGAAAAGATTACCTGTGCCATCTCAACTCACCGAAGAACAAGATTTTGAAGCTAATATGCGGCTACTCAAAAAACTGGAACAACTCCTAAAAATGCTTCCAGCGGGAGGCGGGGTCGATGATACATCTCCTGATCCCATACTGGATCAATTTTCTGCTCCCAAGACTGAAGGAGTATTTGATGATATATACTTTAGTGGGCATTGTGAAGAAACTAACATTGGAAATATTGTCAAAGTATGCATTTCTGCATCGGACCCCAAGATGACTCGCTTGTATCAAGAGCTTGTATCTAAACTTGGAGAACCCGTTATCTGTTATCCACATCCTGCCGTACCATCGGTATCCTTTGTCGTCTGGGAGCGGTCACGCCTCTTGGAGATATTTCCAGAAGAGTAGCGGATCCGCCTATAATTTTTTTCAACACAACTACCTCAACAACGGGGTAGTTCTTTCTTCCCATACGATATATCACCTTGAAGTACGCCCCCGCATTTTTTGTTCCACCCGTTCCCGCGCGATCTCAATGGCCACCTCGCGCGGATTGCGATTCGATTTTTTTGCGGTCTCCAGTACGGTCTTTGTAGCCGCAACGATCTTTTTCTCCACCAGCTCGAACATCCGCTTGGGGTTGTACCCGCGATACTCGGCATAGGAGGAGATCACGCCGCCGGCATTGGCAACGAAATCAGGTATGATGAGTATGCCTTTCTTGAAAAACTCACTCTCGATCTCCTCGCTCATGGGGATGTTGCCGGCCTCCACGATGATCTTTGTTTTGATAATGCCTTTGTTCGAGTCGTTGATCACATCCGTAACCGATGCGGGAATCAGGATGTCGGTCTCAATGCCCCAGAAGTCGTCGGTTGCAAGATGCTCCACGTTGCCGCATTCGCGAAGCGCGCATTTTCGTCTGATCACGTCGTGAATGAGTTTTGGATCAAGCCCGCCTGATGCATAAATCGTGCCGCTCCGGTCCGCAATCGCGACTATGCGGGCACCCATCTCCGTAAGATATTGAAACGCAAACGTACCCACATTGCCAAATCCGTGAATCGTGACACGAGCGTCTTTCAGTCCAAGCCCGGCAATGCGCGCAGCTACCGCAGTCGCATGCGCCACGCCAAAACCGGTGCTGCCGAACTCGTGCGGAATCCCGCACTTCTCGCCCTGCTTGCCAAACGATGCCATGCAGATGCTCGCGGGCTTGCCCGTAGCGGTCCGCCAATTTCCGGTCGCCTCCACAAACCATTGCATTTCGCGCTCCCCGGTATTTACGTCAGGCCCCGCAATATATTTTTTTGGCACGAAGGGCTTGATAGCCCGCGCAAAACTTTGCACAAACTTCTTTTTCAGTTCGTCCGATCCTCCAGGTTTATCCCCCGAATCCTTGGCGAGGGGGGGCCATACGATCCCGGCCTTTGCCCCGCCAAACGGAATATCCGCGAGCGCGTTCTTCCACGTCATGGTGCGGGCGAGGCGAAACACTTCCTCCACGCTCACGCCTGCCGTCATTCTGATCCCGCCCTTGCCCGGCCCCCGCGCCGTATTGTCAATCACCAAAAATCCCTCCATCCCTATGGCAGGATCATACACCCGTACCATATACTCGGGCCCGAATTTGTCTTTGGGTATTGATTCTTGGGGCAAAATCCTCATACTCGAAAGTGAGTAGATCGTTTTAATCCCTTGCCCAAACTCTCAAGGAATTTCCGACTATACTTCTCCGTCTTTTCAAAAGCGCGGGTGATCTCTAGGGAGGTTATCGTGGTCATATTTCCATACTACCCCGTGATCAAAATTTCTGCAAGTACATAAAAGAAAGGTCTAATTAAAAATCTGTTGTGGTAAAAATCGGATTTCGTGCCATACTAAGGATTGCCCGCTCATGCGCAGATATGCTATCATACATACTATTCACGCACGTTGACATTCATCATGAAGAGAATTCTGAAAACAATATTTGTGGCGGCGATCGCGGGAGCGGTGATTTTTGGGTATCAGAAGCAAATAAGGACTTTCTGGGGGCGGTTTGAAGCACAGAAAATTTCCCTGTCCAATCCTCTCCTGCAGCTTGAGCGGGGCCACCCGGGACTTGAAAATCTGCTCGGGCGGCTGGGCGGCAAGCTCAATCCGTGCGACAGGCCCATTCCGTATAGCACCGGCTCTTTTGACGCGCGGTTCGGGATTTCACGCAGCGATTTTCTCGGCGCCATCCGCGAGGCCGAGCAGATTTGGGAAAAGCCGATCAAGAGGGAGCTTTTTGTAAACGCATCGGACACTTCGACGCCCGATACCAAAGCGAGATTAAAAATAAATCTCATCTACGACGCGCGCCAGGACGCGACCGTGAAGCTGCGCAAATACGGCATGACCATACGCGACAGCAGAGAATCGTATGACGCGCTCAAGACAAATTACGAATCGTTGAAAAACGAATACGCCCAAGAGAAGGCGCTGTTCGACTCGCAAGCCGCGGCGCTTCAGCAGCGTGAAGATGCATACAATAAAGAGGTGGAGACGTGGAGCGCACGCGGCGGAGCGCCCCCGGAAGAATATGACCGCCTCAATGCCGAGAGAGCCGCGATCGATCAAGATATCGCCAAGATAAATCAAATCAAAGACGATCTCAACGCCAAAGTGGATCGCATCAACGCCATGGTGATCGTGCTCAACCGCCTTGCCGAAACGTTGAATATCGAGGTAGCGCATTACAACCAGATCGGGAGCCAGAGTAGCGGAGAGTTCGAAGAAGGAGTGTACCTGAATGGACCAACGGGTCAAGAAGTCGACATCTACCAGTTCGATGACCGCGCAAAACTGGTGCGCGTACTCGCGCACGAGCTCGGCCACAGCCTCGACCTTGACCACCTCACCAACCCCAAAGCCATCATGTACCGCCTCAACCAAGGCGCCAACGAAAAACCGACCCCGGAAGACCTCGCCGCCCTGAAAAAACACTGCGGGATCAATTAGGGACGGTTTTGAAATGGGCGGCAAATTCTGGTACCCTATGCTTATGATTTCTCAAATCGATGTGCATATCATCTCATGGTTGCGCAGATACAGTTTTCCGCTTGCGCGCATTTCCCTTTTTGTCGTTTTTTTCTGGTTCGGGGCGCTGAAGATTCTGCACACAAGCCCGGCAAATCCGCTGGTTGAGGCGCTGCTTTCCCGCACGCTCCCTTTTCTCACGTTTGAAAAATTCATACTCTTTTTTGGCGCCTACGAAATGCTCATCGGCACCGCGTTTCTCATCCCCGGCCTCGAGCGCGTTGCCATAGTCCTGCTCATTCCGCACATCATCACCACAATCCTACCCCTCATCTTCCTCCCCCAAATCACCTGGCAGGGATTTCTCATCCCCACGCTCGAAGGCCAGTACATCATCAAAAACTCCGTCATCGTGGCGCTCGCATTCTCCATAGCCGCGCGTCTGCAACCGATGAAGACAGATCAATAAGGACCTACTGCCGCTTGACACCGTATAGCTTAGTATATACAATCATCATATGAGCGTGTTTAACACCATATTCGGATTTGAATGGGATTCACATAACCGAGACAAGAATCTCATCGCTCACGGAGTGACGAACGAAGAATGCGAGGAGACGTTTTTCGATCCGGACAAAAAGATGCTGGGGGATGAGATTCACTCCGAAAACGAGACGCGCTATATTCTCATCGGACGTACGAATACGGGCAGATTATTATTTATCGCGTTCGTGCTTCGAAAAAACAGGATACGCGTCATATCAGCGCGTGACCTGAACAAGCGGGAACAGAAACTATATGAGGAAACAACTTAATATTCCAAAATTTAAGAATGAGAACGAGGAGCGGAAATTTTGGTCGCGCGTTGATTTAAGCGAGCATTTTCTGCTACGCGAGTTTAAACCTGCCGCATTCCCGAATCTCAAACCTTCCTCGCGTTCCATTTCGCTCCGTCTGCCAGAATATATTTTGGCGCGTCTGAAAGAAAGAGCGCATGCGCTCAACGTGCCATACCAGTCATTGATGAAACAGTATATTGCGCGTGGGGCATTGCGGAAGTAGAACAAAGAGTTCTTTTTTTTATCCAAAAGGCGCTATACTCGTAACATCCTATGCGGCACATGATTGCGCGGAAACGGGTGGTGATCTATCAGAGCAGGCGGCATCTGCTGGCGGTGGTGTTGTTTTTGCTGGCGCCGTTTCTGTTTTTGACGTTTTTTTCGCAGATCGCGCATATTGCGGTCTCGCGGCTGTACAGCGACCTGGGGATTTCAATGTTTCGGCTCATTGGCGCATACGTCATTGCGCTCATTTTGGGCTGGACGCTGGCGATCGGCTTCTACAAGGGCAAACGGAGCATGGTGGCGCTTCCCGTCTTTGACGTATTGCAAAGTTTTCCCACGTTTGCGATCCTGCCGCTTGCGAGCGCGGCGTTCGGGGCGACCAATACCAATGTGATTTTCTTTCTCGTGCTCACCATTCTCTGGCCGGTTTTTTTCTCCATCTTGAGCTCCCTCAAACTCATGCGCCACGATTGGGAAGAAGCGGTCGAGATGGCGGGCTGGCGCGGTTTTGAATACGTGAAGCGATTTCTCTGGCCCATCAGCGTGCCCGGACTTATTACCGGGTCCATCATCGGCCTGGGCGAGGGATGGGGGGCGCTCGTCGCCACCGAAATCATCGTCGGCGTGCGCATGGGGCTCGGGGATTTCTTCTCTTCGTACAGCCACAACGCGAGCATTACGTTTTTCGGCATTCTCGGATTGCTCACGCTCATATTCAGCATCAACAAACTGGTCTGGACTCCGCTGCTCGACTGGAGCCACCGGATAACCGAAGAATAAAAAATATGCAACCTCTTGTCGCTCTCCAGCACGTCTCCAAGATATTTACGGACAAACCCGGGGAGGATTTGAGCGTGCTCGAACGCATCAATCTCGAGATCATGCCCGGGGAATTTTTTATCCTGCTCGGGCCGTCCGGATCCGGCAAATCAACGCTGCTGCGCATCATGAGCGGGCTTGAGAAATCATATCAGGGCGCCGTGCGATGGGAGACCGGCGTCAGCCATGCGGACATGAGCTTCGTATTCCAGCAATTCGCGCTGCTGCCGTGGCTCACGGTTTTCGAAAATGCGGAAATGGGACTGGTCATGCGAAAAGACCTGACGGTGGAACAGCGCAAGATTATCGTTGCCAAAGAACTGCGCGAGCTCGGGCTTGAGCGCTTTGCGCGCTCCTACCCGCACGAGCTTTCCGGAGGAATGCGTCAGCGAGTCGGCATTGCGCGCGCCATCGCGACCAATCCGAAGGTCATTTTTCTTGATGAGCCGTTCTCGGAAGTTGACTCGTTTACCGCAAAAGAACTGCGCAAAAATCTGCTCGTGATCTGGCAGGACCGCAAAATGACCGTCGTTATGGTCACGCACCTGATCGAAGAGGCGATCGAACTCGCGGACCGCATCGCGATTCTCACTCCGCGACCGGGAAAAATCGAGAAGATCATCGCCAATCCCTTGCCCCGGCCGCGCAACATCCGTTCGCAGGAAGCATACCGTCTGGAGGACGAAATCTATGCTCTCGTCAAACCTTAACCCTCAAACCCAAAAACGCGTTCTCAAATCCGAGCGAACAATATGAATGTTTCGAGCACGAAACCATGAATATTGAGAGCCGGATTTGAGAACAAGCGACCATGCACCACACCCTTCTCTATTACCTGACCCTCTGGAAGCCGCTCGGATATGGGATCGTGTTTTTGGGCATGATCTTTGAGGGCGATGCTATGCTCTTTACCGCGGCGTTTCTTGCGCGGGAAGGATTTTTCAGGCCTTCCACGACCGTTGCCGTGGCGTTCGCGGGCGTACTGCTCGGCGATCTCTTTTGGTACCGGCTCGGCGCCGCGGCCGATCACTCGCTGCCGCGGATACGGCAATGGGCCACGCGCCTCGCCGCTCCGCTCGACAGCCGGCTCGAAGACCGCTCATTCCACTGCTTTTTGCTTTCAAAATTCATTTTTATCGGGCACGCCGTGATCGCCCGCGCCGGCATGGTGCGCATGCCCACGCGAAAATTTCTCCGTTCGGACATTCCCGCAACGCTCATGTGGATGGCCGCGGTGGGCCTGCTCGGATATTTTTCCAGCATTTCACTTGAACTCCTGCGCCGCTACGTTCGGCTCGCGGAACTCGGCCTCCTCTTTAGCCTGGCACTCTTCTTTTTAGTCTTGAGCATTGCCAAACAATACTGGCGTAGAGTATTATAGGAACATATGCCTCAACCGGAGCATGATCAAAAAGTTATTGCGTTGATCGAAGATGAGAAAATCATCTCGCAGTTGCTCGTGAGAAAACTTGAGGCGGCCGGGTACGCGGTCAAAACGGCGGACGACGGGATAAAAGGCATCAAGCTCGTCAAAGAGTTGAATCCGGATCTGATCCTTTTGGACATGATGCTGCCCCGCATTGACGGATTCGGCGTGCTTGAAGCGCTGCGCAACGAAAAGTCCATCCCGCGGATACCGCTGATCATTATTTCCAATTCGGGACAGCCCATTGAAGTGGAGCGCGCCCTGGAACTCGGCGCCCGGGATTACTTCATTAAAGTGAATTTCGATCCGCAGGATGTCGTGGCTAAGGTGCGCCAGTTCTTTAATCCGGCACAAGCAAAATCTCCGCCGGGCACGGCAGCGCATGCGCGCATCCTCCTTGTCGAGGATGATCTTATGCTGGTGCAGCTGCTTGAACGCAAACTGCTCCAGCAGCAAAAATACGATGTGCACAAGGCGTTCGACGTTCCGCAAGCGCGGACCATCCTTGCCCAGTACGGCGCCGATATCATCCTCCTTGATATCGTGCTCCCGGGGATTGACGGTTTTACTTTTTTGAATGAATTGAAAGCAAAGCAAGAATGGAAGGATATTCCGGTTATTATTATGTCCAACTTGGGCCAGCAGGAAGAGATCAAGCGCGGCACCGAGAGCGGCGCAATTGACTATGTGGTCAAGGCGCACACCAATCCGCAGGAAATTATCGAAAAAATTGACGCGGTTATTAATAAATAATTTATAAAATTATGGCAATACGTGCGGGAGTAGGATTGAGCAGTTTGCGGGATGCGCGCCAGGCCGGGCATGAGGCGTGCATGCTTGCCATGCAGCGCATGGGCACGGGCAAGCCGGACTTTCTGTTCGTGTTTTCTTCGGTAACATTTAATCAGCAGGAGGTGCTGGAAGCCGTGCGAGATGCGAGCGGCCGGACGCCCCTGATCGGCTGCACCGATGCGGGCGAGATCACGGCCGAAGGGCCGACCCAGAAATCGGTCGCGGTCATGGCCATTCAGTCGGACCGCATTACCTTTACCAATGGCCTCGGGTCAGGCATCAAAGAAGGCGCGCGCGCCGCCGGAGCCGCGGTCGCCAAAGACATTGCCGGACGTTCGAAAAATCCCCTGCGTACGCTCGTGATACTGCCCGACGTGCTTGTCGGAAACGGCGCAGATATTGTGCGGGGAGCGCTTGACGTGCTTGGCGCAAACTTTCCGCTTGTCGGCGGGGCTGCGGGTGATGATTTCCTTTTTGAAAAAACAAACCAGTATCGGGACGACGAGATTGCCACGGGCGCGATTGCCGGCGTGGGACTTTCCGGATCCTTCACACTCGGCATTGGTGTGCGGCATGGATGGCTTCCGATCGGCATTCCCATGAAAGTGACGAAATCGCACGGCGCCGTCGTGGAGGAGCTGGACCACCGGCCCGCAATCTCGATCTATCAGGACTATTTCGGCGAAAAAGCCGAGGATCTCAAGAAAGAGCCCCTGGCGCGCATGGCGATCACGTATCCGCTCGGCATCAAAGTGCCGGAACTCGATGAATATCTGATTCGCGATCCGATCACGGTTGACGACCGCGGAGCCATCACGTGTGCGGCCGAGATCCCAGAAGGGTCCGAGATCCGCCTCATGATCGGGAGCAAAGAACGTGCGGTCGAAGCCGCGGAAGATGCGGCGCGCAACCTCATGAAAGAATTCGAGCGCGACAAAACTACGCCGAAATTTCTGCTTATGTTCAATTGCATCGCGCGCGAAAAACTGTTCGCGCAAAAAGCCAAAGACGAGATCATTGCCGTGATGAACATCATCGGCAATGACGTGCCGCTCATCGGTTTCTACACCTACGGGGAAGTGGCGCCCATTGCCGGCGAAACCCGGGATCAGGCAAAAATCAAAACTCGTTTCTACAACGAGACGATCGTGATGTGCGCGATCGGCGAGTAGCTTCAGAATACATCATGTAGTATGAAAAAAATCATCGGTATTCTCGGAGTGTTTCTGCTCATCGCCGCAGGCGCGGCGCCCTTATCGGATTCGGACCCGACTATACCGTGAGCGGGCAACAGGCCGCTACAATTTCGCATCAGATTTTGCAGGGCAGAAAGCCGGGGGATATTCCGGTTGAAACACCGCGTAAACTGCTGCTTACGATCAACCTCGATACGGCCCGCGCCATCGGCATTATCCCGAATCCGCAATTACTCAAAGATGCCGATGTCATCATTGGGAAATGACAGTTGATTGTCATTCCCGCGAACGCGGGAATCCAGTTCTCCATTCTCTGGATTCCCGATCAAGTTGGGAATGACGGAAAGACCTCATGCAGCATCTTCGGACAATCCTGGCCCGACAAGGAATTTTTTTCGTACTGACGGTACTGGGACTTATTGCGATCAACGCGGCATGGCTGGTCCCAACCCTAACCAACACCCGTGTTTCAGCATCGGTGTTCGCGCTGACGGTTGCCGAACGCATCCAGTCCGAAATCAATGATTCTCTTGAAAACGCTCTCAATGATACCGTGGAGGTTGCACAGGAGGTTAGCGATGAGCCGCAACGAACCACTACGGCATTCCGCAACCTCTTGCGGCACCATGCGATATTCACGAGCGTGGCGCTATTCAGCCGAAGCGGCAAAGAGCTTATCGGTGTTGACCGGTCCGGATCGGTTGGGCCAGAAAAATTTGTTGATCAGTCGCGCAACGCCTCGTTCTACCTGGCGCTCCAGGGTACGCCGGCATTTTCACCTCCGTTCATCTCCTCCAACGGCGAACCGTATGCGACTCTGACAATCCCGGTCCCGAAAACGGGATTATTATTCGATCAGGTCATCATTGTCGAATTAAACGTGCAGAATCTGCTCTCCATCATCCGATCACCGAACATCGGCCAGGGCCATGCCTACGTACTTGACCGGGACGGCATCCAGATTCTGCATCCCGATCTTGCAAAAATCATCCAGCGCCAAAATTTCAGCAGCCGTCCCATCGTGACCAAAGTGCTGGTGGACGGAGTCATTGCGGACGGGCTTGCCCCGGACGACGAATATATCAATGAAGACGGGAAAGACACGTTCACGGTCGGCATGCCGATTCCGGTCGTCAAATGGGGCGTTTTCGTGGAGCAGCCGCGCGCTCAGGCCCTGGCGGGCGAGCGCCAGACCGTGGCCATTGCCGTCGGCACTTCGCTCCTTGCCATTATCATTTTTCTCGTGATCGCCCGCAGCACCATCAAGTTGCAGCAACTCACCGAGGAACAGACCCGGCTTCTGCTTGAAAACGACCAGAGCGCTAAAATGCTGGTGCGCCGCGATATGGAGCTTTCCGGGGCCAACACGCGCCTGCTCGAGATTGATAAGACCAAATCCGAATTTGTCTCGGTTGCGGCGCATCAGCTGCGCACGCCGCTTACCGCGCTTCGCTGGTCGTACCACGCCTTGCTCGACGGCGACATGGGCCCGCTGACTGAAGACCAGCGGAAAATCATGCGGGACGGCCTGCACGCGACGCTCCAGATGATCACGCTGATCAACGACCTGCTCAACGTCGCGCGCATCGAGGAAGGCCGTTTCGGATTTACGTTTACGCTCCAACCGCTTGAGCCGATCATCGCGGCGTCGATTCCCCGCTTCGAAAAAATCGCCCGCGATAAAGCCGTGACGCTCGTCTTTCAGCCGACTCCTGCAACGCTTCCCTTGCTTTTGCTGGATGCTGAAAAAATCAGCATTGTCATCGACAACCTTCTTGATAACGCGTTGAAGTATACCACGCCGGGCGGCACGGTCACCCTGCGCGTGACAAACGGAAAAACCAAGGTCGGGATCGAGGTGAAGGACACTGGCATCGGCATTCCCAAAGACCAGCTCCACCGCATCTTCAACAAATTTTTCCGCGCCAGCAACGCCATGCTTTTGCAAACCTCCGGTAATGGCATTGGTCTGTACGTCGCGAAAAATATCGTCGAGACCCATGGCGGCGATATGTTTGTGGAGAGCGTTGAGGGAAAGGGGAGTATATTTTCTTTTATGCTGCCAGTAAAAGAGCGCTCGTAATTTTAACTGATTTGTGCTATACTCTTTGGAATGAGAACGATCACGCTTCACCCATCGCGAATCGGATGCCCCTCGATCCCCGGCACCATGAAGGGCATGATGCTTTCGATTCCCGGCGTCAGCGATGTCAAAATCCGCTATGAGGACCGCTCGCTCGATGTGACATTCGACGAGACTATGGTCTCGCCCGAAGAAATCATCAAAAAAATCGGCCAGGAAACGGGCCTCGGTCTCGAGATCGGCGAGCCCGGCGGCGCCAAACCCGGCACCGCCGCGGACACCTGCCCGATGTAAAAAAATATTTCGATATGGCGGGATGCCGGAGCGGCTGAACGGGCCTGTCTTGAAAACAGGTATATCCGAAAGGGTATCGGAGGTTCGAATCCTCCTCCCGCCGCATTTTATCCAAATATGTATTGACACTGGGTGGTACTTAATCCCGAGTGTCCCGTCCCAACTTCCCTCCCCTCTCTTTTTCTGCTATCCTGTAGTCATGGAACGGGGCAAAGGCACAATTGATTTACGCAAGACGCCGAGCGGAGTTGCACCGAAAAGCCAATCGCACATTGAACAGGCGCCGGTCGGACGTGAAACGGTCCCGACGCATGTCGGGACGCTAGCACCCGCGCTGCCCGCATCTCTTGAATGGACGGCGTTCGAGCATGAGCAGGTGGACTTCGGGCCGTCGTGGTATGTGGTGCCGGGAGGGATCATGGCGATTTTGTTTGCGTTGGCGCTCTTCGTGCAGAATTATTTTTTTGCGCTGTTCGTGCTGATCGCGTTCGCGGCGTTCATGCTGTTCCGCAACCAGCCGCCGAAAAAAATTTCTTTTTCGATCGGCAAGGAGGGCGTGCATGCGGGCAATACGCTGTATCGGATTTCCAATATCAAATCATTCTGGATTTTTAACAGGCCGGAACATCTCGAACTCTCGCTCGAGACCAGCCAGACATTTTCTCCCTATGTTCGCCTTCCCCTCGGCGATACGGATCAGCAACGCATACGGGAATTTCTCCTCACCATCCTTCCCGAGCAGCAGCACCAGCAATTTCTGCTCGATGAAATCATGCGCATCATCGGGTTTTGAAACGATTGCAATTTTTTCTGAAAGCAGGTCTAGAGAATGGGAATCATATACGCCCTCGTCGTTCAACGGATAGGACATAAGATTGCGGATCTTAAAATAGAGGTTCGATTCCTCTCGAGGGCACCATTTCAGAACTAAAATTATTTTCCGTAAAATTTTCTTTGGCACAAGCCAAAGAAAACCATTGATGTATCGCAATTCCACGCGCTTCGCGCGTGTGCAAGGTGAGGTTCGATCCGAAGATTTTCTGGGCGAATGATTTTTTGATAGAAAGAGAGGGGGCTAATGCGATTTCGTTCAGTGTTTGCGCCTCTTTTATCCATTCCCGCATAGGTTCGAGCCAAGCAAGTCGTCCGTGTTCGAGATCGTCGATATTCTCCTCCAACGACTTCCTACGGGAGAGAAGGTTTGCCTTCTCTTCGCGGTATACTTCCCGCTCAATATCTTGTTCAAGATATGTGTCAAGAAGTCGTTGGAGTTTTTGAGAGATGGTTTGTATTTCAGTTCTCGTCTCTTGGACAATAGCGGCGGAAGAATGGGCGATTTCCTGCTTGTCTTGTTCAGCCATCTTTAAGAGTTCATTTGCCCATTCTTCGGGCAGAGCAACTCTTTGAATCATCTCCGATAGCTGACGATCCAGTTCCTCCTCGCGGATACAAGGTTCAGGACATTTCATCGTTTTGGATTTCTTGGTGCAATGGTAGTAGGTGTAGTTATGGATATTGCCATTCTTTTGCAGTTTCACCCTATCCTCGGCGGTTATCATCATGCCGCAGGAACCGCACCGGAGCAGTCCGCAGAATACTTTGGGGTCGTTCGCTTTCCGGTCGGGTTTTCCTCGTTCTCGCAATACCTCCTGTACTTTGTCGTAGAGTTTCTTGGTGATGATTGGCTCGTGTTTTCCTTCATACACTTCTCCCGCGTAGCGGAATAAGCCGTGATAGATTGGATTAGTTAGGATGTTTTTGACTCTATTGCGGAAAAGGCGTTTGTTGCCTTTGGTGATAACGCCGTGTTGGTAGAAAAACTCGCTTATGTCTTCAAGACGCGATTCATTTTTGGCGTAAAGCTCAAAGGCGGCTTTGACTACTTTTGCTTTCTTGCGATTCACGACAATGGTTTTTGTCCGTACATCGTTCAGATAGCCCACGGGGGCGATACTGGGATACTCGCCGCGCTTGATTTTTTGTCGCAGTCCTCGCTTCACATTTTCCGAGAGGTTGTCCACATAGTATTTGCTCATACCGAGAATGAAGCCGAGCATGAGTTTGCCTTGCGAGGTGTTTTCAAAAGAGAAGATGGGAAATTTGAGCGAGGTTATTTTTTCGGTATCAACAAGATAGATGATGCGCCCGCCGTCTATGGAGTTTCGCGCCAAGCGGTCTGGGTGCCAAGATACAATGCCGGTTGCCTCGCCTCTTTCAATGCGGGCGATCATTTCGTTGAAGATGGGACGACCGGGGGTCTTGGCCGACTGCTTCTCAATGAATTCTTCAATGATATTCAAGCCCTCGCGTTTGGCGAAGTCGCGCAATTCCGCAAGCTGGTCCTCAATAGACCGGACTTGCTTGTCCTCAACATCGGTGCTTTTGCGGGCGTAGAGGAAGTAGGCGGGCATAGACACATTAGACCTGTTGCCTTTTAATAAATCTGCCGCAGGAGTATCATGGAGGAGTACCCATAACCAAGGTATTCTCTATGATGAACATTGAAAGAGTATTGAGGAATGAGCGTCTGATGCATGCGCTGACGGGCATGAGCGC
>JACPYI010000010.1 GCA_016196115.1 Candidatus Sungiibacteriota bacterium | reverse complement strand
GTTACCAGAAAAGAAATTAAGAGAGCGCAGCATCTCTTGAATGGACGACCAAGAAAAACATTGGATTGGCAGACACCCTATGAGGTTTTTAATCAACTCATTCATACGTAACGCTGTTGCGTTAGATTCTGGAATCTAAGTAACAATGGTAGCATACGATGCGTATGGAAGCCTAAAATAATGCTCCTTTTTCTGTTCCTCGACAATTAAATATGGGAGAGTTGATATGGGCGAGCTATTGCAACATCCTCTTGAGACGACGTATAAAGCGGGCGGCGATATACGCTTTGTTTTGCTTACAAGCTGTCAAAGCGGGTGTGACTTTTGTCACTTGGAAGGGTATCGGTCAAAAAATTACAGAGCTCGATGAACTGATAGGCCGAATACGGAGAATGCCAGTTTCGCAAGGAATGGTACAGCTTGGCGCTCTTGCGCTCGTAGCGGAAGGTGAACATCGCTACTATGTTCTTGTAGTGCCCGAAGGCGCTGGTGGGCATGATCTTTCCACAGAAGACGCAAGAATAGTAACACTTGCTCCAACGTCACCAATCGGGAGAGCGTTACTCCGAAAACAAGTAGGGGATGAAATAGAAATTAACCTGCCATCGGGGAACCGAGTACTGGAAATTCTCGAGGTGACGTAATGTTTTTGTTCGGGGCGGTATGAGTCAATTGCTCAAACCGCCCCCTTTTATATTTATGTAATTTTGGTACTATGGCTTTATATGCAAATCGAATACGAGGCCACCTATCCAAATATAGACAAAAATGATGTTCGTGCTCGGCTCAAAAAAGTTGCCGCCGCACTCGTACGCCCTGAATATGTACAAAGGCGGGTTGTTTTTAATTTACCCAACGGGTTGCATATCAAGGGAGGGTGGCTACGCGTCCGTGATGAGGGCACTCGCATTACTATGAGTTTAAAAATTGTTGATGGGGAAGGCATCGAGAGTCAAAGAGAGATTCTGCTTGAGGTAAATAATTTTGACCGAGCCGAAGAATTACTCACGTTGCTTGGTGCACATAAAAAAGCCTACCAAGAAAATAAACGAGAACTTTGGATGCTCAACGGCGTTGAAGTGACTATTGACGAGTGGCCATTTTTGGAGCCGTTTGTTGAAATAGAAGGAGGATCGGAGGATGTGGTGAAAAAAATCAGCGGAACGCTTGGTTTCGATTATAAACAGGCATTGTTTTGTAGCGTCACCACACTCTACAGTAAAAAATATAATCTGCCCGATTCCATTATCAACAACGACGTGCCAAAAATTATTTTTGATATGGAAAATCCATTTTTACGGAGACACGCTAAATAAATTTATACGGTTTATTTGCCCAAAAAATAGTAACGTTTTTGCGGGTGGTATTGATAACTAGTTTATATTTTCCCACCATTTACATTTCCTCCTTCGGGCGCTACACTCAAAATGTGGTTTTCGAGATCAGGCATGAAAAATTCGAAGGGCCGCTTGAACTGCTCCTTGAGCTGATTGAAAAAGAAAAGCTCTCCATCTCGGAAATCTCACTTAGCCGTGTTGCCGAGGAGTATATCGAGCATGTGCGCTCTCTTGAACGGATAGATCCCGAGCAGCTCGCGGAGTTTTTGGTTGTGGCATCCCAGCTCATGCTGATCAAGTCAAGATCGCTTCTGCCAAATCTCTCATTTTCCGAAGAGGAAGAGGAATCGGGTGAAGAGCTTGAGCGACGCCTTGCCGAGTACCGGAAATTCCGAGAACGGGCCGCGCTCTTGAAAAAACTGGATGAGGCGCGAAAGCCGATATTTATCCGCGATGCCTACCTTGCGTTTGCACCGGTCTTTTTTCCGCCTCCGCAACTTGTACTCGGAAATCTTGCTGGCGCGTTCCGGACATTCCTTGCCGCACTGCCCAAGGTTGAGAGGCTGGTTCAGGAAAAAATGAAGCGCATCGTATCGCTCGAGGAACGGATGCGCCAGATACGATTGCTGGTGCATGCCGCGGTTGAGCGCGCATTTTCAGAGATCATAAAGGGATCCGGCGATAAAATAGACATAATCGTCAGTTTTCTTGCGATCCTTGAGCTCGCCAAGCAGAAATTCGTTGACGTACGCCAGGAGGGTGCTTTTACGGATATTATCATAAAGAGGATTGTGTAGTCCCTATGCAGACCAAATCGATCATCGAAGCGCTGTTGTTCATGCATGGTGAGGCCATGGAGCTGCAAGAGCTTGCGCGGCTCCTTGCCGTGCCCGGCGAAGAGATCCGAAAGGCAGTCAATCAGCTTGCCCACGAATATCAAAATAGGGGACTGGTGCTCGTTGAAAAGGACGGAGCAGTGGAGATCGGCTCGCATCCTGATGCTCATGCGTACGTAGAGAAACTCATCAAAAGCGAATTCTCCGAGGGGTTGTCGCGCTCCGGCCTTGAGACGCTTGCGATCATCGCCTACAAAGGCCCGCTTTCAAGACCCGAGATCGATTATATCCGCGGGGTAAATTCTTCATTTACGCTTCGAAACCTTCTGATGCGCGGCCTCATTGAGCGAACCCCGCATCCGCACGACGCGCGATCATACCAATACCGGATCAGCTTTCAATTTCTTCAGCATTTCGGCTTGTCCAAGCTGGATGAGCTTCCCGAATATGAATCGTTGCAAAAAGAGGTCATTGAGATCGCGGAAGAAAAAAACGAGAATACATGAACTACGAATCTCCTTTCATCAAACACAGCCTCACCGCCCTTGGCATTCTTGCCTTCGGATTTTTCGCATTTATGACCGTTGGCCGGCCGTTCGAAGACGCATCGGCCCCTCCCATACGAGAACAGACCGCAAGCGAAATCGCCGCCCTCCGGAGAGTCAGACCGCCTGTCTTGATCCCCGAACCGGGTGGCATTGACGCGGAATCCTATACCGTGCGGCTTGTCGGAGAGCGCACGCCGCTCTTGAGCAGGCAGGAGTTGAAGCGGATGCCTCCGGCGAGCTTGACCAAACTCATGACTGCCGTCGTGGCGAGCGAAGAACTGGATCCTTCCGACGCCATTATGTTTTCCCAGACGGCAAAGGCGGTTGACCCGACGCAAAGCAGCGCCGCGGCGGGCGAATCATTTTTCCGCGATGACGCTCTCAAATTCGCCGTGAGCGGCTCGGCAAACGACGCCGCCCAAGCCCTTGCCGAAGCAGTCGGAAAAAAATATCATGCGTACGAGGCCGCCGCAATACGCGCGACGTTTACCGGCCTTATGAACAAAAAGGCCGCGGAGCTGGACATGGCGAATTCGCATTTTCAAAATTCGATCGGGCTTGACGACCCGGACCATTTCATGAGCGCCGCAGACATGTCGCGCCTGCTCGAATACATATTTCAAAAACATCAGGGCATCTTTGAGATTTCGCGCGCGATCGAGACCACGGTGTACTCCATTGATCGCCGGAGTCATACCATCACGAATACCGACGACCTCCTCAAAGAATTTCCGGCGATTCTCGGAAGCAAAACCGGCTTTACCGAGGCCGCACACGGGGCTTTGGCCATCGTATATCCGGTCAAGCCCAACCATACCGCGCTCATCGTGCTCATGGGATCGCGCGATCGCTTCAACGACGGCCGCAAACTGATCCGATGGCTTGAGAATTCTTTCTAAGAGCAAGCAGGTCATCTCCGAGCGACTTTTGATCGAAGACCAACTGAAGCGAGGGGTGACCTGCTTGCGGCATAATATACCAATGCCCCCTACTACAGACGCAATCGCAAACGCAATCAAAGTATTCGGCCTTTTTTCGGTCTCGTTTCTTTTAGCGATGCTTTTGACGCCTTTGCTCATTTATTACATGTACAAATACCGGCTGTGGCGAAAAGACGTGCGCACCTCCTCTCCGGACGGCACCAAAACCCCGCTCTTCGCAGCCCTGCACAAAGATCGCGAAACCGCAGTCCCGCGTCTGGGCGGCGTGCTGATCTGGCTGACCACGACCTCATTGGCGCTGCTCCTCTGGGTCGCTGCAAAATTCACTACGATTTCATTCTGGACCAAGGCAAATTTTCTGTCGCGCAATCAGACGTGGCTGCCGCTTTTCATCTTGCTTGCCTCCTCACTGCTCGGGCTTGCCGATGATCTGCTGCAGGTGCGAGAGAAAAAAATCAAAAAAGCATCCGGCGGCATTAAATTTCGCCACCGGCTCGCCGTGATCTTCCTGATTGCGCTTTCGGGCGGCCTCTGGTTCTACTACAAGCTCGGCTGGCGCACGATCTACATTCCGGGCCACGGCAATCTTTTTATCGGCATCTGGTACGTTCCGCTTTTTATCGCGGCCATGATCATATTATTCTCATCGAGTATTATTGACGGGATCGACGGGCTTGCCGGTGGCGTATTCGCGTCCATCTTCACCGCGTACGGCGGCATTGCATTTTTCCGCGGGCAGATAGATCTCGCGGGATTTTGCGCCGTCATCATCGGCGCGCTGCTCGCATTCCTCTGGTACAATATCCCTCCCGCGCGTTTCTATATGGGCGAGTCCGGCATCTTGGGCCTGACCACGTCGCTGACCGTGATCGCGTTCCTCACGGACTCGGCCGTCGTGCTCCCGATCATCGGGTTCATCCTCATGGTGGAAGTGATCTCCGACGTGATCCAATTCTGCTCAAAACGTTTTCGAGGCAAAAAGATTTTCCTCATCGCTCCCATCCACCATCACTTCGAGGCGATTGGCTGGCCTGCCCCCAAAGTCACCATGCGCTTTTGGGTAGTCGGCACCGTCATGGCCATCATCGGTATGGCAATCGCCCTGATCGGGCGTTGACGGAAAAAACCAGGTATGCTACTCATGATCTATATCTGATCTTTCCTGATCAAGAAAAAGGAGACACAGGTGCCAGATCAACTAAAGAAAAGAATTTTAGTGGTTGATGATAAGCCCTTAGATTCCAGAATCTAACGCAACAGCGTTACGTATGAATGAGTTGATTAAAAACCTCATAGGGTGTCTGCCAATCCAATGTTTTTCTTGGTCGTCCATTCAAGAGATGCTGCGCTCTCTTAATTTCTTTTCTGGTAAC
>JACPYI010000013.1 GCA_016196115.1 Candidatus Sungiibacteriota bacterium | reverse complement strand
TGGGTTGTCGAACGATCATTCGGATGGCTGGAGAAATGCCGGAGGTTATGGAAGAATTGCGAGAGATTCCTTGATTCAAGTCTTGCGATGATGCAATTAGCCTTTATTTCCTTGTTGTTGAGGAGATGTTGAACAGGCTCTAAGGGCCTCGCCCTTAATCTCTTCAATGGTCTGACAAATAATATAGAGCGGTTGTCCATCTCTTGGGTCAGTCCATATATCTCTTTGTCCCTCTAGAATATGCCGACCCTCTGCACCAATCTCCAGCTTGGATGGTTGCGGTTCTTCTTGCGTGAATAAAAAACGCAGTGCACCTTGCATGGTATTCCCCCTTCTTGTTTGAAAAGATCTACTGACACAAAGAGTATCACGTTTTGGTAATAAGATCAACACCACATTGAAACGACTTCCTATGTATTTCGCACCTTCCGAACTCCGCGATCATTTCGCGATGCAAGACAGTGCTGTATCCTTTGTGCAAATCGAACCGGTACGCGGGATATTTTTTGTGGAGGCGGAGCATCATGCGGTCTCGGGTGACTTTGGCGATGATGGATGCGGCAGAAATAATGGGTATGAGTTCGTCGCCTTTGATAATCGTCTCATGTGAAATATGCCGCGGCAGGTGCAAACTGCCGTCGAGCATGGCATGGCAATCTTTTTTTGGCGCGAGTTTGCGGTACACGCGGCACGCGCCAAGCTGTGCCGCGTGATAAATATTAATGCGATCAATTACCGCGGGAGATACGCGTGCTATCGCCCATCGAATATACGGGTGGCCGGTCAGGAAATCAAACCATTGCTCTCGTTGTTTTGCCGAGAGCTTTTTTGAGTCCCTGATGCCGACCAGCACTCGTGCCGCAAGCTGACAGCTCATCAACACCCCGGCCACCACCACCGGCCCCGCAAGCGGCCCGCGCCCGGCCTCATCTATGCCGATGATTTTTCTACGCCTTTTTCTATTTGCTTTGCGCATACGCATTGAATCAGATATGATAGGGGGGATTTCTGTCATTCCCGACTTGATCGGGAATCCAGTTTTCTTGACTTTCTGGATTTCCGCTTTCGCGGGAATGACATCAAATATATGCCAATCAAATTCACCCATCTCCATGTACACTCTCATTACTCGCTTCTTGACGGGCTGTCAAAGATAGACGAGCTGGTAGGCCGCGCGAAGGAGCTTGGTATGGACTCGCTCGCGCTCACCGACCACGGCAACATGTACGGCGCGATCGAGTTTTATCAGAAATGCAAAAAGGCGGGCATAAAACCTATCATCGGGTGCGAGATGTACATCGCCGCCGGCAACATGCGGGACAAAAACCCGGGCGTGGACGACAAGCGGTATCACCTGACCGTGCTTGCGAAAAACGAGCAGGGATATAAAAATTTGATGAAGCTCGTCACCAAATCGAACCTCGAGGGATTTTATTACAAACCGCGCGTAGACAAAGATTGTCTGGCCCAATACCACGAAGGGTTGATGGCGCTTTCGGGGTGTTTCAACGGAGAGATCGCCCGCGCCGTCCAATTTCAAAAAATCAGCCGCGCCGAGGAGCTCATCCGCGAATACCAGGATATTTTCGGCGCTGAAGATTTTTATCTCGAAGTGCAGCCTCACGATACGCCTGACCAAAAAACATTGAACGCGGCGCTCACCGGACTTTCAAAAAAAACCAATGCGAAAATCGTCGCGACCGGCGATATCCACTACACGCACGCGGAAGACTCGGAGGCGCAGGATATTTTGGTTTCGGTGCAAACCGGAAGCAAAATGGCGGACCAGGAGCGCTTGACCATGCGCTCGTTCAATCTTTCCATGCGCTCGCCGGAGGAAATGGGTGCGATTTTTTCCGACCACCCGGAAGTAATTGCGCGCACGCAGGAAATCGCCGAAAAAATCGACATTCAGCTGGAGCTTGGCAAATGGATTTTCCCGGTTCCTCCGGTCGCGGAAGGACAGGATCCGGATGAAGAATTGCGCTATCTCGCCTATGACGGCATTGAAAAACGCGGCCTTACCGCGACTGCGGACGTGACCGAGCGGATCGAGTACGAACTCAACATCATCACGAAACGCGGATTCGTGGTGTACTACCTGGTAGTGGCGGATCTGATGCGCTTTGCCCACGAGCAAAACATTTTCACCACGGTGCGCGGATCCGGAGGCGGGTCGCTGGTGGCGTATCTGACGGGCATTACGCCGGTAAATCCCCTTGAATATAAGCTTCCGTTTGAGCGCTTTCTCAATCTTGAACGGCCCGCGCCGCCAGATTTTGACATGGACTTTGCGGACAACCGACGCGAGGAGATGATCCTCTATGCAAAACAAAAATACGGCGAAGACAAAGTCGCGCAGATCGGGACGTTTGGCACCATGGCGGCACGTGCGGCAGTGCGCGACGTGGCGCGCGCCACAGGTAAGCCATACTCAACCGGCGACCGCATCGCCAAACTGATCCCGCTCGGCTCGCAGGGTTTTCCCATGACCATTACGCAGGCCATCAGTCAGACACCGGAGCTCAAACAGCTGTATGACACCGATGCTGAAGTAAAAGAAATCATTGACCAGGCAAAAAAACTCGAGGGGTGCGTGCGGCATGTCTCGGTGCACGCCGCCGGCGTGGTCATCTCCCCCCGCCCGCTCGACGAATACGTGCCACTGCAATTCGATCCCAAAGGCGGCAAGATCATCACCCAGTATGAAATGACTTCCATTGATCCGTCGTACTCCAAAGACCCGAATCTTGCCGTGGGTCTGCCCAAGGTTGATTTTCTCGGCATCCGCAACCTGTCCATTCTCGAGGACTCGGTACGGCTCGTCAAATTCTACCGGCATATTGATGTAGACATAGAAAATATACCGCTCGATGACGCAAAAACATTTGACCTGCTCGCCAAAGGAGAGACCATGGGACTTTTCCAATTGAACGGCTCCGGCATGACCAAGTATCTCAAAGATCTCAAGCCAAGCTCCATCCACGACATCAACACCATGGTCGCTCTGTACCGGCCCGGGCCGATCGAGTCCATCCCGGAGTACATCAGGAGAAAACATGATCCGCGCCTGGTCACCTATCTTGATCCGCGCATGAAAGATATTCTCACTCATTCCTACGGGGTCATCGTGTACCAAGATGACGTCATGCTTATTGCGATCAATCTTGCCGGATACTCATGGCTCAAGGCCGACACCCTGCGAAAAGCCATGGGCAAGAAAATCCCGGCAGAGATGGCCGCGCAAAAAGAAAAACTTGTCCTAGGCCTGATCGATCGTGGCATGTCTCCGGAAAAAGCTCAAAAACTCTGGTCTCTGATCGAGCCGTTTGCCGCATATGGATTCAACAAAAGCCATGCCGCGTGCTACGGCCGGGTCGCATACCAGACCGCGTACATGAAAGCCAATTTCCCCGGCGAATACATGACCGCGGTGCTGACCGCGGAGTCCGGCGACATGGAAAAAATCCCGGAGATCATCGCCGAATGCATCCGTATGGGAATACCGGTACTGCCGCCGGATATCAACGAAAGTTTTGCAAAATTTACTCTTATCAAAGACGCACATTCCGGCAAAGATACGATTCGTTTCGGGCTTGAGACGATCAAAAACGTCGGATCCAACATCGTCGAGGCGATTATTACCGAGCGCGAAGCGCGGGGCCGTTTTTCTTCGCTTACCGATTTTGCCGAGCGCATCCGGCACAAGGATTTCAACAAAAAATCGCTCGAGTCGCTCATCAAGTGCGGGGCGCTCGACGAGCTTGGCGAGCGCAACCAGCTGCTTGCCAACCTCGAGACCATTCTTGAGTTCAACCGCGAGACGCAAAAAGCCCAAAGCGGCGGGCAGCCGAGCTTGTTCAGCATGGCGCCAGAAGTGCAGCTGGCATCGCTCCGATTGAAACCCGCGGACCCGGCCGAGAAACACGATCGCCTCCAGTGGGAACGCGAGCTGCTCGGCCTGTACGTGAGCGAACATCCCTTCCAGGCCTATGCCGAAAAATTCAAATCGAAAAACGTCACGGCACTCAAAGATCTGACCGCAGATATGCGCAACCAAAAAGTCGCGGTTGGCGGCCTGGTCAGCAACATCCAGAAAATCACCACCAAGTCCGGCGAGTCCATGCTCTTCGTAAAACTCGAAGATCTGACGGGCAAATCAGAAGTGTTGGTCTTCCCCAAACTGCTCGCAAAAAACCCAGGCGTTTGGCAGGAAGAAAAAATACTCCTTGTCCGCGGCCGCATATCCGACAAAGACAGCATTCCCAAGATTCTGTGCGAAGAGGCGGTGGAAGTGGTGTAATCGACGGAATGCAAGCTACCCAAACCAAAATATACGGCAAAAATTTCTAACAACGTTTACTGACGATCGTCTTAAGACGTTGTTAGAAAATCTATGATATTTTCATACGGATCACTCACTAAAGAAGTCTTGAAATTCCTCGGCAGCGCAGGATACGCTGTGCTTGATGGCTTTCTGCCGCCACAATATCCCGAGGCAAAACTTGCTCGTCTTTTGCTCGGTATGGACGGCAACCGGTCACGCAAAGCTGCAAAACACGCACTTTCCAGTACCCTCCATCGCCTTAAACAGCAAGGCTTGATATGTTCAACAACTCCGAACAAGGACGCCAAATGGAAGCTTACCCGCAAGGGAAGAAGTTTTCTTGCCAAACTTGACGCCGATCAGCAAGATTCTTATGACCTTGCTCCCGAAGATGGCGTTATTCGTATCGTTACGTTTGATATCCCGGAAAAATTTCGCGCAAAACGGGCGTGGCTCCGCGAGCAGCTATCCGCCTGCGGCTATCACTTGCTTCAGCGAAGCGTATTTGTCGGCAAACGACCACTCCCCGATACATTCATCAAGCGCATAGACGCAATGAGAATCGTGAATTATATTCATATCGCATCGCTCAACCAAACCGGCACCATTGAAAAAAGAATGCGTTGACCGCACCACAAAAAATTTCTAACAACGTTCACTGACGATCGTCTTAGAACGTTGTTAGAAATTGCTTGACAAGAATCACCACCGGGTATATCTTTTCGTTATGTTGACCCGCAGACATACAACCGTAACTACCACAACGACAACGAGAACCATATCTTTTGGGGAAGTGGTAGTTTTTGCCTGATACGAAACAAAAAGCAAAGTGAACTCCTAACCACCCCTTCCCGAGAAGAGGTGGTTTTAGTTCCGCTTCTTCTCAAGAGGGGTAAGCCGGGTGATTAAAAAGGAGGTGGGTATGGAATTGAGGCAGACGATAAATAGACCCACTGCACAATTATCTTGATGACAGAGCATGATCAAGAGGTTCCCCGATCTTGCTACGCCATCACGAAGTTGCGCAGTCCGGCTACATTTTTAATGATAAGGTTGTACCTCCCTATCGGGTTTCGAAACCGA
>JACPYI010000007.1 GCA_016196115.1 Candidatus Sungiibacteriota bacterium | reverse complement strand
TCGGTTTCGAAACCCGATAGGGAGGTACAACCTTATCATTAAAAATGTAGCCGGACTGCGCAACTTCGTGATGGCGTAGCAAGATCGGGGAACCTCTTGATCATGCTCTGTCATCAAGATAATTGTGCAGTGGGTCTTATCAATTAACAATCTACTGTCTTGACAATAGGGGGAAGGATATTCAGCCATTTTTATCTCCTTTTTGCTCGAAATATAGCGAAAAGTACCACCAAAATAATAACAGGATTTCAGGAACTTTGTCAACCTTTGGGCTCTTATCCACAGATTTTTTTGACGCCTGTTTTTGGGGGCGTATAATCAAAAACAGCGACGCGAATCTTATCAATTTTTTCCTGAAAAAGTCCTCTCTCGTTTGTGAAAAGGATCCTTGCGAACGAGAGAGCTTTTTGTCTTATATTATGGCAAAGTCAGCAATGGCGAGCAGGACAGTGGCCGGGTTGGGGGCCGCAAAAGGTCATGCGGAGGTCAGGGATCCAAAAAAACGGCTGCCCATGAAGCGGGTGTTTACCAAAGAAGGGGTGCACCCTTTTGACCAGATTGCGTGGAAAAAGGTGAAGGTGACGGTGCGGGGCAGCGGCATGAATGTCACGACCGAGGAGCGAGAACTGGAATTTCCCGAGGCCTGGTCGGACAATGCCACGAGTATTGCCGGATCAAAGTATTTTCGGGGCAGGATCGGGTCTGAGGGTCGCGAAACATCGGCGCGGCAGATGATCAGCCGCGTGGTCGGCATAATCCGGGCGTGGGGACTTCGTTTCGAGCATTTTACGGGCGAGGACGAGGCGAGCGTCTTTGTCGATGAGCTTACGTATATTCTATTGCACCAAAAAGCAGCCTTTAACTCACCCGTCTGGTTCAATGTGGGCGTGGAAGAAAAGCCGCAATGCTCGGCCTGTTTTTTGCTTGCCGTGGAAGATAATATGCAATCCATCATGGATTGGATCAGGACTGAAGCCATGATTTTCAAGGGCGGATCCGGGTCCGGCGTCAATCTCTCGACGCTTCGCAGCTCAACCGAGACGCTGTCTGCTGGGGGGCGTTCATCGGGTCCCGTATCGTTTATGCGCGGGGCTGATTCGGTCGCGGGCATGATCGCGTCGGGCGGCTCCACGCGCCGCGCCGCAAAGATGGTGGTGATGAACGTGGATCATCCGGACATCATGAAATTTATCCGATGCAAGGCCGATGAGGAGAAAAAAGTGCATGCGCTGATTAATGCCGGATACAATATGTACGACCTCAACGATCCGGCGTGGAATTCGATTCAGTACCAGAACGCAAACAACTCGGTGCGCGTGACGGATGAGTTTATGACTGCGGTCGAGAATGACGAATCGTTTACGACTCACTATATCCAGAGTGGGGAACTGGCGGGCGAGTACCGGGCGCGCGATCTTATGCATGAGATCGCCAAAGCCGCGTGGGAATCCGGAGACCCGGGAATGCAGTACGACACCACGATTAACCGGTGGCATACGAATCCCGTCACCGGCAGGATTACCGCATCGAATCCCTGCTCCGAATATTTGAGCATAGACAACTCAGCGTGCAATCTTTCCTCCATCAACCTGCTTACGTATCTCAAGGCGGACGGATCATTCAATGTGCGGGATTTTATCCATACCGTGGACATGATGATTCTGGCGCAGGAGATCATCGTGGACGGATCAAGCTATCCGACCGAAAAAATCGGCGCCAATGCCCATGCGTTCCGCCAGCTCGGCCTCGGGTATGCGAATCTCGGCGCTCTGCTCATGGCGTGGGGGTTCCCGTACGACTCGGATGCGGGGCGTCACACGGCCGCGGCCATCACCGGCCTCATGACCGGAGAGGCGTACCGCTATTCTGCCGAGGTCGCCAGGCGCATGGGGCCGTACGGCGGGTATGCGATCAATAAAGAGCCGCAGTTGAACGTGATCGCCATGCACCGGGATGCCTTGAGCCGCGTGCGGCCAGGCCTGGTTGCGGACCGCGCGATTTATGACGCGGCCGAGAAAGCATGGAATGACGCGTTATCGCTCGGCAGGCGCCACGGCGTGCGCAACGCGCAGGTTACTTTGATCGCGCCTACGGGCACCATTTCGCTCATGATGGATTGCGCGACCACCGGGATCGAGCCCGAATTCGCGCTGGTGAAGAATAAAAAATTGGTCGGCGGCGGCACTATGAAATTCGTGAACACGACGGTTCCGCAGGCGCTGGAAAAACTCGGGTATGGCGAAGAAGAGCGCGCCGCCATTCTCAGCCACATCGAACAGCTCGGGACTATTGAAGGCGCTTCGCATATGAAAGACGAGCATCTCGCGGTCTTTGACTGCGCGGTGCGGCCGGCATCTGGCAATCGCGTCATTTCATGGCAGGGACATGTGAAAATGGTTGCCGCGGTCCAGCCGTTTCTCTCGGGCGCCGTGTCCAAGACATTTAACATGTCCGCGGAAACCACGGTTGAGGAAATCATGCAGGCATACATCATGGGGTGGAAGCTCGGGCTCAAGGCGTTTGCCGTATACCGCGACGGATCAAAAGCAGCGCAGCCGCTGAACACGTTCGGCAACCGGAAAAAAGCGGAGTCCCCGGCGCGGTCTGTGCGCCGCCGCCTGCCCGCGACGCGCAGATCGGAAACCCACAAATTTTCCATTGCCGGTCACGAAGGGTATATTACCTACAGTTTTTTCGAGGAGGGCGATCTGGCGGAGCTTTTCATCCGCATGTCCAAACAGGGTTCGACCCTTGCCGGACTGCTGGAAGCGCTTGGCCTGACCGTGTCCATTGCGCTCCAGTACGGCGTGCCCTTGAAGGCCCTCGTGCAGAAATTCTCCTACTGGCGATTCGAGCCGTCCGGCTACACGGACAATCCGGACGTCCAGCTCGCGACCTCCATCACCGACTATATTTTCCGGTATCTCGCGCTCCGGTTTCTCTCCGATTCCGACCTCGAAGAACTGGGTGTGCACGCGCCAGTGAAAGAACTTCCCCTCGTTGATGCCCGACCCGTCGAAATAGTCCAGATCAAAGAGACCAGCAAAACCAGGGAAACGGAGGTGGTCTCTGAACTCAAACGGGTCGTGTACGCCGACACCATCTGCCGCGCCTGCGGCGGCATGCTGATCCAGACCGGCACCTGCAAGACCTGCATCCAGTGCGGGACCAGCGACGGGGGGTGTTGACATGTAGATAATGTCGGCTATAATGATGATATGATAGAAAATGGTAAACAATCTGATCTCCCGGAAGATCATGCCGTCCGGGAAGAGAATGAAAACGTCTTATCACGTGAAAATTGGATTTTTTTAGACCAGGACACTCTGTATCGCAGACATAGGAACGATACGCGGAATGAGTATTTCCAAATCCCCAACGGTCTGAAGTCGATGTCATACTGCGTTGAGGGAGACATAATTGCCCGAGTAGACGAGAAGGGCCGCTTGTTTGTAAGTGGAACCCATACAGTTAGTGAGCAGGACCTTCAACAATTGGACTATACACAACAATGGTTTCCCGTTCCGTTTTCTCACCGAGAAATCCCGGCCGGAGTGGGACTGTCTGAGACGGAAAGGAAATGGCAAACGTTGCTTGGGCGGGAACAGGAATAAGATTAATGTGATTATGAACATGCTTACTCTCACTATCAGACCTTCGGTAAAACGGGATCGTAAGGTCCGCGTTGAATTGAACGCGGAGCGATTTGAGCGCTTGGCCGCAGGTCTGGGATTTTTTACTTCGCAATTCGTTGCAAGCATCGATCGCGCCGAGAAAGAAATCGCGGAGGGCAGGACCAAACGTCTGCAAAGTCTGAAAGACCTCCGGTGCGTATGACCGAGATTTTTTATACTCCCGAATTTGAAAAAAGGTATCGTGTCCTGCCTGCGAAGTTGCAGAAAAAGGCGGAACGACGTGAGGCGATATTTCGAGAGAATCCGTTTCATCCTTCGCTTCAGACCGAAAAACTCAAGCCGAAATCAAAAGAGTATTGGAGTTTTCGCATAGATCCGGCGTACCGGATTCTTTTTCGTTTCCGCGACGGACGCTCGGTTTATTTTCTTACCTGCGGGCATCACAGTTGGATTTATCAATATGTCATCACCCATTGAGATGTTGGGGTGTTTTTTTGTTTTTAACGTATGCTTTACATTTTTACCGGAAACGGGAAAGGGAAGACCACGGCGGCGCTGGGGCAGGCGATACGGGCGGTCGGGGAAGGGAAAAAAGTGTTGATGGTGCAGTTTATCAAGGGGCCGTGGAAATCAGGGGAGGATTTTTTGGCGACTTCGCTCGAGCCGCACTTTCGTCTGGTAAAAATGGGCAAGGGGTTTGTGGGGATTTTGGGAGACACGCTCCCGCGCGAGGAACATGAACAGGCCGCGGATGACGCGCTCGAGTATGCGCGCAAAGAAGCCATGACCGGCAATTGGAATCTGCTGATCCTCGACGAAATCAACAACGCCTTGCAGCTTGGACTTTTAGTAAAAGAAGAGGTGCTTGAGTTCGTTGAGGAAACCAAAGACAAAATCGAGCACCTGATTCTGACGGGCCGCGACGCGATTCCGGAGCTGATCGAGAAAGCCGACCTCGTCACCGAGATGCGCGACATCAAGCATCCGTATACCAAGGGCGTCAAAGGAAAGCGGGGGTTAGAGTATTAAATTATTTATTCCGCTCATTCCTCACGAAAAAGTACGTGCCGAGGGTGAGGAAGGCGGTGAAAAATAGGATGATCACCGCCAAGTTTGTAATCGTGCCGTGGAGCACGGTTTTTGAATATTCGGGAGTGCCCGCATAGTAGACGTTTCGCACGAGATCAACGGCGTAGGTGAGCGGGGTAATGCGCGAGAGGAAAAAGAGGATGGGCGGGAGATGCTTGATCGGGTTGATGGCGCCTGCGAGGAAGATCTGCGGGAAGATCACGAGCGGAAATATCTGGTTTGCCCGGCGCTGCGTGCCGAGGTTCGCAAGGACGAAAATGCCGAACGCGCCGCCGAGGAAGCATGCAATAATGGCGGCCGGGATAAGCGTAAAAAATGTTCCGAGGGTGAGCGGAATTCCAAGGATAAGTCCGAAAATAATAATACCGATTGCCTGGGAAAGCGATACCAGTGATTCGCCAAGAATTTTTCCAAGGATGATGGAGTAGCGCGAGATGGGCGCGATGAAGATTGCCTGGCTAAAGTCGTTTTCGCGATCCTCAATGAGCGAGATCACGCCCGATGCGGTTGACTGGAATAGCACTTGCGCAAGCACACCGGTAAATACGAAGGTGAGGAAGTTAAATCCGGCCATGCTGCCTAAGTTGGCATCAAAGGTCTTGCCGAGGACGCCGATAAAGAGAAGAGGGAACACAAAGCTAATGAAGAGGCGCGGGTGGTCGCGCAAAAATTTTGTCAGGTCGCGGTAGGCGATGGTGATGATGGCGTTGAGTTCGTGCATAATTTCGTGTGAGTGCCAATCCGGCATGCTTTTCACTAGACGCTTCGCTAAAACGTTCAAAGCACGCCGGATCATCACTCGGCTTCTCTTTGTATCATTTCCAGATATGCCTCCTCAAGCGTGGGATTGTGGATTTTTAAAACGGTCAGCGGCGTATGAATGGCTTTGATAATCTGGTATGCGGTCTTACCGTTCAAGGATACCCGGAAGAGATCGGCGACGCTGAACTCAATACCCAGATGGGTCAGTTCGCTTCGCAGTGCTTTTTGGTCTTTGACGTCCATGAGGATATATTCTTCGATCAGCCCCTTTTTTATTTCCGCGGGCGTGCCAAGCGAGACGATCTTGCCGTGGTCGATGATGCAGATGCGATCAGCATCTTCGGCCTCTTCCAAATAATGGGTGGTGAGAAAGACAGTGGTGCGTTCTTGATTGCGTACCTGCCGCAGATACTCCCAGAGATTTTTGCGGCTGACCGGGTCAAGTCCGGTAGTGGGCTCGTCGAGGAACAGGATCCGCGGGTGGTGCATGAGCGAGCGAATGATCTCAAGCTTGCGCCGCATGCCGCCCGAAAACGTTTTGATCGGATCGAACAGCGCATCGCTGATGCCGAGTACGTCGGCAAGCTCGCGTACTCGCTTCTGATATGGTTCCGGCATGAGCACATAAGTGGGCCGGAACGGATACAGGCCGTAGAGATTCGCGTGCAGGCGCACATTTTCCTCGGCTGTGAGATTGAGATCAAGACTCGGCTGCTGAAAGATAACGCCGATATTTTTTCGCACCGAGCTTGCCGAGCGGTCAACGTCAAACCCGGCAATAGTAATGGCGCCCGAGGTCTTGGCAAGCGTGGTCGTGAGAATGGAAATGGTCGTGGTCTTGCCGGCGCCGTTTGGCCCGAGCAAGGCGAAAAATTCCCCGGCGTCCACCGAGAACGAGAGATTATCCACGGCATTCGTATCCGCCTTGCGGTACCGCTTGACCAGATTTTTCACCTCGATAACGCGCGGCATGATGCTGCTATGCTATCAGGGATTCAAACATTTGTCATCTTGTCTTTTGCGGCTGCGCAAGGTCTGCTACACTTAACAACTGATGGTTGATGTCCACAAATCGCGCGTGTTTCTCTGGATGCTGCTTGCCGTAATCGCGGGGGTTGCGCTGCGTTCGTTTGTGGCAGTGCCGTACCTGCTTATTGTGATCGGATTTCTTGCGGGATGCGTTTTGTTGGCGGTTGGGTTTTCCGGGAAAGATCCCAGCCGGATGATATATGGGTTTGTTCTGATAAGTTTTTTCACGGGTGTGTTGCGTTTCGATGTTGCCACGCGCGCGAATCCGAACATTAATTCATTGGTCGGGAAATCGGTAACCGTACGCGGCGTAGTATGGACGGAGCCGGTCTTTGGTCCGCAAAGTCAGACACTGCAGGTTCGTATTTCTGCGCTGGACAATCGCGACATACGCGCACCCTTCATGATTCGCGCCGTGAGCAAAAAATATCCCGCGTATGAAATAGGCGAAGAGCTTTTATTCTCCGGTCGGATAAGCGATTCTGCTGATAGCGCAACGCTACAGAATAATGCCCCAACACAGCAACTGGTCATACTTTTCCCGCATATTGAAAAAACAAACGCGTCCAATCAACGACCAATCATGCGCGCGCTTGCAAATCTCAAACGCGCATTCGAGACCAATATTGACGCCGCATTGCCCGAGCCGCATGCGGCGTTTCTTAAGGGATTGCTGCTTGGCGAGCGTGCATCCCTACCGGCAGACCTGATTGATAGCTTCAAAAAAACCGGCACCTCGCACATGGTGGCGCTTTCCGGCTACAATATTACGATTGTGGGGCGATCTCTTTCCCGTGTCCTTATGCTGCTTGCCGTCCCGTTTTATGCGTCATTCTGGGTGGTGCTTTGTGCCATGATCCTTTTTGTTGTCATGACCGGCGCATCCGCGTCTGCCGTGCGTGCCGGGATTATTGCCGTGTTGGCGCTTGTTGCAGATCGTGAAGGCCGACCGTACCAGATGACCAATGCGCTTGCCTGTGCCGGTGCCGTAATGCTCATGGTTGACTCGACGCTGCTTCGTTTTGATGTCGGATTCCAGCTCTCATTTCTTGCAACCATGGGATTGGTGTATTGGTCGCCTTGGCTTGAACGCGGAATTGAAAATATTTTTGACCGTTTTAAAAAACTCATGGGCGTGCGCCCCGCATCTCGCGCGCTTCAAAGCGGTCACGCCGAAACAACCCCGCGCATTTTTCTCACCATGAAGCGCCTGCTTATTGAAACCTTAGCGGCCGAGCTTGCCGTGCTGCCCCTCCTGATCTATCTCTTTGGCTATCTTTCGATCGTGAGCCCGCTTGCCAATATCGCCGCGCTCATTGCCGTGCCCGCCGCCATGGGTGTGGGATTTTTCACGGGGCTCGCCGGGTTTGTCTCATCCGGGCTCGCGAGCGTCATCGGCGTCGCGAGCTGGCTTATGCTTGAATACATTATGGACGCGGTGGGATGGTTTGCCGCGTTTCCGTACGCAAGCGTCGAGCTTGGCGCGATCGGCATATGGACAATTCTCGTGCTGTACGGCATGATCGCGTGGCGGGCGTACCGCAGAAGAAAAAGTAGCGATCGACAAACAGCTCTGATATGACTATGTCAAATATGCATGCGCGATTGCGTACCTACGGAGCAAGATATTTTCTTCTTTTGCTTTTTACTGCAACAGCTGCCATTTGGTACGCCGTTTTTTCTCTTGCCGGCCATCACGATCTTCGCGTAAGTGTTTTCGATATCGGACAGGGCGACAGTATTTTGACGTCGGTCACCCAACCCACCAAATCTTCACTTTCAGAGTACCGCTGATCAATCTTACGGATCAGAGAAGGGAGGTGCTGGTAAGGAATCGGCGGATGGTTACAAACCATTGAACCATAAACACGGGGCGGGTTGACAATGTAAAACAGAAGGGAGAACTGACCATGGACGCCATGCTCAGCAAAGCGCTCCGCGAATTCATGACCGGACAGCTCAATCAGCTCGTCGTAAACCTTGGCGGTCAGGACGGCGATGAATGGGAACGTGAGCTCAAGCGGTTTCTCCGCAAGGAACCCTGCTGGAGCAACGCCGCAGTCGCGCAAGTGGAACCGAAGCCCGTGCCAGGGCTTCTCGAGTTCGTCTCGACGGTTATCGTGCCGTCAACAATCTCCAGCTTTGTCGCCAAAGACAGGTTCGTGATCAACACCAAGCGAAATGCTCCGGTGAAGATCGCCTATCTGAGCGACAGGTTCAGAGAGTGGTTTCTCGGGAAGATTGAGGAGCCCATGGCGGAGACAACGCTCTGTTATGCGAAGCTCCTGAAGTCCTCGGTAGACGGCCCAATTCTTGCCGAACTTGGCGAAGCGCAAGAGACAGCGCTTGCCCAAGTGTACGCGCTCATGGAACGGCAGCCCAATTGTGAAAGCAGTGCACTGCTCACAAACGGTTATGCCAACATCTTTTATGTAAAAGATGTTAATGGCATTCTCCGCGCGGTGTGCGTCATTTCGGGCGGCGACGGCTGGTACGTGGTTGCGTACTCCGTCGACGTTCCGAGCGGGTGGCGCGATGTTAGCCGGGTGTTCTCCCGCAATTCCTTACGCTCGATTCCTGTGGCTCTTTGACATCTGGTCACTTTGATCCTTTAACCCTTTGCCCCTCGACTTGCATTCGCGAGTCGGGGGCTGTTTTTTTGTCTCAAATTTTGATATGCTGAATGCGGATTCATAAGAGTGGAACGGTTACGGCTTTTCCGACATGATTTCAAGATGCTTTTTGCGAGAATTATGCCGGATATGTCTTGCATAAGAGTGCGAAAAGTATTCTTTCAAAAAATACAGGAATTGGTACCGGATGCTGGAGGACTTTAAATGTCCCGCATACGATACAGCTTCAAGAGTATTCGAGAAGCAGTGCCCCGGATGGCTTCCGGTACGAGAACTCCGCGCGGTGAACGTCAACTCGAACAGCGACGGCTGGAACGTGAATGCGAACTCCGTCGACGATCCGAACAGGTGGAACGATGACAACCGGGTGTTCTCCCGAAACTGCTGTGTTTCTCCTGCTTAATGAGCGGGAGTTTTACTTTCGAGACCCTTTCTCCAGCCGCCGAGCATGCGCCCGATTTCGTCAAGGGGCTGAGACAATTCAGCATATCTCTTGGCATCTATGAGTTTCAGTTTCCAAGCTAGCTGCAAAAAGAATTTCAGCAAATCCAGCTTGCCGTTTGCTTTGTATAACACGGGTGTTTTTTTGTTCCCTGTTTAGATAGCTCGCGATGAAAAGAAGTTCGATCACGTCAATAAAGAGAGTATCAATCTTTGCGCCAATGGTAAATCGTGACTGCTTGGGGATGTGATTTCTGAATCCGTCCCACAATTTGTATACCGCGACAAACTTCTGGATAATCGGCAAAACTCCTTCGGGGGGGGCGACTTACCGGACATATTTTTATGAAAGCTCAATTGGCTCATACGTTTGAGGAAATTATCAGCATAGAAAACCTGCTTGAGGCATGGAAGGAGTTTATCAGAGGGAAACGCAAGAAGCAAGACATGCAGGAATTTCAGATGCGGCTCGTGGATAACATCTTTATCCTGCATCACGATCTCGCAAATCATACCTACCAACATGGCGGCTATCACTCTTTCAATATCTCTGATCCTAAGCCGAGAGTCATCCATAAGGCAAGCGTGCAAGACCGGCTCCTGCATCACGCGATCTACCGCAAACTCTACCCATTTTTTGATCGGATGTTTATCTCGGACTCATATTCGTGCAGGATCGGCAAAGGAACGCACAAAGCGCTGAACCAGTTTCGTGAGTTTGGATATAGAGTAAGCAAAAACAACACCCGGACGTGCTTGGTGCTCCAGTGTGATATCAGAAAATTCTTTGCGAGCATTGATCACGCTACTCTCCTGAAGATTTTTCAAACATATATTTCTGACGCCAATATCGTACAGTTGCTGGAAGAAGTTGTGAGTAGTTTTTCATCAACACGGTCAGGTGTTGGTTTGGCGCTCGGCAATCTGACGTCGCAACTTCTGGTAAACATCTACATGAATGAGTTTGACCAATTCGTAAAACATAAACTCAAAGCAGTGCATTACATCCGATATGCGGATGACTTTGTGATTTTTTCGGAAGATCGGGCAGCGCTTGAATATACGCTTCTCTATATTGATGCGCTTCTCAGGATAAAATTAAAACTTGCCCTTCACCCGAACAAGGTATCCATCAAAACGCTTGCCTCCGGCGTTGATTTTCTCGGCTGGGTTCATTTTCCGGATCACCGTGTCTTGCGGACGACCACCAAAAAGCGGATGTTTCGAAACGTCAAAAAGACAGAAGGGAAAACAGAGACAGTTCAATCGTATCTTGGGCTGATGAGTCATGGGAATACGGGGAAGTTACAACTGGTCGTGAATGCTCTGGCAGCGTGTTTTATCGAATCATGAACACCCTGCGCAAACATGGAATAGCATATTTTCTTCTCGCGCTCGCTGTTGCGACTGGTATGGTGTGGTACGCGATTTTTATTTTTGACGCGCGGCATCGGCTGCGCCTTACCGTATTCGATATCGGACAGGGCGACAGTATTTTTATTCAAGCGGAAAATGACACGCAAGTGCTCATTGATGGCGGCCCCAGCAGTGCTGTACTCGGCAAGCTCGGGAGTGTAATGCCGTTTTGGGACCGCTCAATCGACCTGATTGTGCTTACTCATCCGCACGTGGATCACGTAACTGGTCTTGTAGAAGTGCTCAAGCGGTATGATGTCGGCATGGTGCTGGAGTCCGATGTGAATTACTCAACGCCCGAGTACCGCGAGTGGCACACGCTGTTGCAACAAAAGCACATTCCGGTGGTGATTGCGCGGGCTGGACAAAAAATACATCTCTCGCCAAAAACAGAACTCGATATTCTGACGCCGTTCAAATCGTTTGTCGGCGTCTCGCTCACCAACGTGCACGACGCCATGGTGGTATCGAAGCTCATCTACGCCTCTTCCTCAGTAATGCTCATGGGAGATGCCGAGAAACCGCTCGAGTATCAACTGCTGCTTTCGGGTGATGATCTCAAATCAGACATCCTGAAAACCGGACATCACGGATCAAAAACATCCACGATGCCGGATTTTGTCGCCGCCGTCTCGCCTAACTACGCCGTCATCTCCGTCGGCCGCAAAAACCGCTACGGCCACCCGCACCAGCAAACCCTTGACACGCTTGCGAAATTCGGCATCAAAACATTTCGCACCGACCTTGACGGCGATGCGGAGTTCGTGAGCGATGGGAAAAGATTTGAGAAAGTACAGTAGATTGGTGGTTTCGGGCGTTTGAATCAGAAAAGCCTGTTTTCCTTAATACGAGCGGGACGTTGACGTCGGTCATGAACGCATCCGGATTTTTTGGGTATTGCTTCTTCCACTTATTTGTCCACTCTAACTTTCTGCCTTATGATGGTTCTATGCATAAGGCAGAAACGAAAGGGAGTTACAACGCGCCGACGATTCTGGTCATCTTCGGGATTACCGGAGATCTGGCGCGGAAAAAACTTATTCCGGCGCTCTTTTCGCTTCATCGGGCCGGGCTGTTGCCCTCGCATTTTCGGGTAGTGGGGTTTTCGCGCCGCAAACTCTCGGCAGCGGCGTTTGGCGCGTACATCAAAGATGTGATCGCGAAACACGGGAAAGTCACGGCCGCGGAACGCGATTCGTTCGCGCGCCTGTTTTCGTTCGCCTCCGGATATTTTGAAAAGGAGCGGGATTACCAAAAGCTTCATGATATGCTTGACGGCATCGATCGGGACTGGGGCATGTGCTCGAACAAGCTTTTTTACTGCGCGGTCAACCCGGAGTTCTATAAAATGATTTTCAAAAATCTGGCGGCGCACATGCTCACTGATTCATGCGGGCCTGACGGCGGGTGGACACGCGTGATCGTAGAAAAACCGTTCGGGCACGATCTCAAAACCGCGCGCGAGCTTGATGAATTCTTGGGACGGCTGTTTACCGAAGATCAGCTGTATCGGATCGATCATTACCTGGCCAAAGAGATGCTGCAAAATATTCTGTTGTTCCGGTTTGCCAATAATCTTTTTGAAAAAAATTGGTCAAACGAGACCATCGAATCGATATCGATCCGGCTGTGGGAGAAAATCGGCGTTGAGGATCGCGGCAGTTTCTATGACGGCGTGGGCGCCTTGCGCGACGTGGGGCAGAATCATCTTCTGCAGATGTTGGCGCTCGTCACCATGGAGCGGCCCGCGGATTTCCAGCCGCATGCGATCCGTGCTCGGCGCGCCGAAGTGCTGCGAACGCTCATTGTCCCTGGTCGCACCGAAGTGGCGCATTCGACATATCGGGCGCAGTATGGCGGATATCGTACCATCTCCGGCGTTTTGCCTAAATCCGACACCGAGACCTATTTCAAAATTCATGCCGCGTTTTCCCATCCGCGTTGGCGCGGCGTGCCGATCATGCTTGAGAGCGGCAAGCGCATGGGCGAGCAGCGAAAAGAAATCGAGGTCGTGTTCAAGCATCCTTTACCATGTTTATGTCCGCCAGGGTCGCCGATGCATTATAAGGACCGCGTGGTGTTCGGTCTTGAGCCGGAGGAAAAGATCACCATTCATTTCTGGTCGAAAAAGCCCGGGTTCGTGATCGAGATGGAAGAGCGCACCTTTGAGTTTTTGTTGCGCGATGTGGGCAAGAAAATGCAGTATGTCGAAGAATACCAGAAGCTGCTGCTCGATTGCATTGCCGGAGACCAGACCCTCTTTGTGGGCACGGATGAAATTCGCTCTATGTGGAAATTTGTGGATCCGATCGTGCGGTTGTGGAAGGCCGGGCCGGTGCCGCTTAAGCGCTACGTGCCGGATATGCATGAATGGTGCCATGACGTTCTCCCGCCAAGCGGTATGAACAGACCTGCCTCCGTCCCGACGAGTTCAGGACTACGGCGAGGCGCAGTCGGCCTCATCGGGCTGGGGAAAATGGGAAAGAATATGGCGCTGCGCCTGCTTGAACAGAGATGGGAAGTTATTGCGTTTGATGCGAAGCAAGAGGCGGTTGCTGAAATGGCGGCGGCCGGGGCACAAGCATCGGAGAGCGCGGCTGATCTTGTGTCAAAATTGCCGAAACACAAAGTAATCTGGCTCATGGTGCCCTCCCTGGTCCCGACAAAGTCGGGACCAGGGCGCGGCAAGCCCTCCATCTCTCCGGTCGATGAGGTGCTTTTCGGCAAGAATGGGCTGGTAAAACTTTTAGCGAAGGGCGACGTTGTAATTGATGGGGGCAATTTGCTGTATCTGGATTCAATGCGTCGCGCAAAGAAGTTAGGCACTCGCGGTATTCATTTTCTCGATGCCGGAGTGTCCGGCGGACCTGAAGGCGCGCGAACTGGCGCGTGTATCATGGTAGGCGGCGAGCGAAAGATATTTCAGCGACACGAGGAACTGTTTCGGGCGCTGTCGCTTCCGGGAGGATATGCGTATGTCGGTCCATCCGGTGCCGGACATTTTGTCAAAATGGTGCACAACGGCATTGAATACGGCATGATGCAATCGCTTGCCGAAGGATTTGGTATTTTGAAAAAAACTCCGTTCAAACTTGACGTGTCCGCTATTGCCCGGCTCTACAACACGGGCTCGGTAATCGAATCCCGCCTTGTGGGCTGGCTCGCAAGTGCGTACGAGCAGTATGGCCCTGACTTGAAAAATGTGTCCGGGTCAGTGGACTCCACCGGAGAAGGCGAGTGGACGGTCCAGGCCGCCAAAAAATTAAAAATCCCCGCGCCGGTCATCGAGGATGCATTCCGTTTCCGCCTTACCTCCCGCAAAAACCCATCCTACGCCGGCAAAATTCTCTCCGCGTTGCGCAATCAGTTTGGTGGGCACAGTATTCGAGGACGTAGACACAAGGCGTAAAATGTGCTACGTTTTTTCTATCCTTGTTCTTTTATTCTCTCTATAGGATTAAGAAAGGAGCGATGTGATGCAAAAGAAGTATAAGCCAATTGGTATTGGCATGGTGCCGAGCGCAACGAAGTCGGGAAAATATTTACGGTCCCGGCGGCTGGAGCTTGGAATAAGTCAGGCTGAGATTGCTCGGCGCGCAGGTATGCTACAACCAGATTATAGTGCGTTGGAGAGAGGTGAATTCACACACAGGGCTCTTTCCAATCATTTGGATGAACTGGCTGTGGCGCCCCAATGTGAGCCATCCGAACTGCAAGTGTTTATACCGGAACCGGAGCCAAAAGAACCCCAGACCGCGTTAGGAAAATTGATCCACTCGCAGCGGCAGCGTTTAGGCTTGAGCATCGATGAGCTTGCTGATCGGTTGGGAACTAGTCTCCAACATCTCAAGCTGCTTGAACTCGGAGAAACAGAGACTACCATTCGCTACTCCACGATACGCAAGCTGGCACAAGAATTACATCTTAACACCTCGGCGTTCTCTGACTTTATTACTAAAATCGGGTTTGAGGAGAAAGGGGCAAAAAGCCCTTTGGGGTGCGCGATCCGTTCCAGACGTAAAGAACTGGGATTGAGTATGGTCGATGTTGCCGAGGCGCTTCATGTGAGCTATCAGTTTATCAGTCAAATTGAGTTGGGCATGATTGGGCTGACCAAAAACGATACCTTTCTGGCCAAACTCGCGGCAGTGCTACAGATTGGTCCGGAATACCTGCGGGGTCTGCGTCCGAGAAAAGGGCTGAAGACAACAAAGAAAAGGCCTTTAGAACCCGATTCCTTGGCCGCCTTTGTTTTTAGCCGACGGCTGGAACTGGGGCTTACGCAGCAAGAGATTGCGGAACGCGCCGGAATTAATGACACTCTGATTTGTCAGATTGAGGCGGGAAAGATTCATGAGCCGCGAAGTGGCATTGCATTTTGGCGCAACCTTGGCGCCGCTCTTGAATGCGAGATTCCGCAAGCGCTTGTTCCTCCTGCTGTATCTCGTACCGATACGCACGGAAGGCCGCAGATCGGTATGCGCGTTAAGAGTACAACCGCGCTGGGGAAATTTCTTGTGGAGCGGCGCATGGAGTTGAGGTTGACGCGTGAGGCAATCGCGGTACAAACCGGCATATTGCCACAGCATCTTTTGCTGATTGAGAAGGGCGATGTGGCAAAGCCGCGTGACAACACATTGGCAAAACTTGCTGGAGTGTTGCAGTGCGATGTTGCCCGGCTCTCTGAATTGGTTCCCGGTTTTTCTCGTGTCCCGATCGGACTTTATGCAGAGCCGCGGTCCGAGGATCTTGATCGCATTAAAGAGTTGGCGGGTATTGGTCCGGGCGATGCAGCGAGAAAAGGCATACAGTTGCTCCGGCGGCTGTTGGAAAGGCAGCGTGACGGTTTTTCGCTCTTTTTAGCAAAAGGTGGAGACCTTGTAGAGCTTGAATTATTACTGTGAAGTTGTCCTGTGGATGAGCATGGCCCGACTTGCATTGACGAGGCGGGCCATTTCTTGTGTTACGATTATTTGCCTAGTCTTTGGCCATAGGGTAGTATAGAAACATGAAAAGAGATTTGTCCCCATATCAGAGACTGTTAAAATAAATGCATTATGACCACACGAGAATTTACCGCGGTTTATAAAAAAAGAGGAAGGGGGTATATCGCATGGGTTGAAGAATTGCCTGGCGTGAATACGCAGGGAGAAACGCGCAAAGAAACCGAAGAGAATCTTAAAGAAGCTCTCCTCCTCATCCTCGACGCCAACCGCAAGCTCGCCCGAAGAAGCGGGTCTGTAGTCCGTGAGCCGCTCCGCATCGGCGTGCCGAAATTCGCATGATATATGAATCGTCGGCAACTGCTGTCGCATTTGAAAGAACATAAATGTCTCTTGTTTCGCGAAGGAAGGAGACATTCCGTTTTTCATAATGCAGAAACCAGCCGCACTTCTACGGTCCCTCGTCACAATGAGATTGATGATTTTCTTGCGCGCAAAATTTGTAAGGATTTGGGAATCCCAATCCTATAATCATCACGATCGTAGCAATATGATAGTAATCCTGGCGATCTTGCGTTTTTTTCTTGTGTCTGCTACATTCATGAAATATGAACGGCACAAATATGAACGGGCTGCAATTCTCCGTTTTCAAAACAAAAATTGCGGGCGACAATTTGAAATTTTCTCTGGAGGATCCGGTGGAGCGCCGGAAATATTTTGAGCACAAGGCCGGGGTGGAGATTGAAAAGCTTCGTGAGTATTTGCGCACGGGCACGTTTGTGGGATTTCTGCTCGGCAAAAAAAATTCCGGCAAGGGCACGTACTCGAAGCTTTTCATGGAGGCGGTGGGAAAAGAACATGTGGCGCATATCTCGGTGGGCGATATCGTGCGAAGCGTGCATGCGGATCTTGGCGACGAAACAAAGAAAAAAGAACTTACTGCGTTTCTGGGCGAACGATACCGCGGGTTCATTCTCCTTGATCAGGTTTTCGATATCATCGAGGGACGGGACACGAAGACGCTTTTGCCGACCGAAGTGATTCTCGCGCTTGTGGAGCGTGAGATCACCCGTCTGGGGCGAAAGGCGGTTTTTATTGACGGTTTTCCGCGCGAGATGAGCCAAATTTCCGCGGCGCTCTATTTCCGCTCGATCATGGGTTATCGCGATGATCCTGATTTCTTCGCGTTTATTGATGTGCCAAATACCGTTATTGACGAACGGATCAAAACGCGCGTGATATGCCCGATGTGCCAAACACCGCGCAATATCTGCCTGCTTCGAACCAAAGAGATCGGATATGATCAAGAAAATAAAGAAGCTTTTTTGATCTGCGATACCCCGATGTGCATGGGCTTCGGAACCAGCCGCATGGTTTCAAAAGAGGGGGACGAACTTGGTATTGAGGCGATCAGAGACAGAATTGAAGCGGACGACAAGATCATGCGGATATTGCTTGACTTGCAGGGGGCATCAAAAATCTTTCTGCGAAACTGCGTGCCGGTGAGCGAGGCCGCGGCCGTGGACGATTATGAGATCACGCCCGGCTACCGATACGAATGGAACGCAACAGAAAAAAAAGTAAACGTGATCGAAGAGCCGTGGGTCATCAACGACGATGACGGCACACCCTCGTACAGCTTGCTTCCCGCAGCCGTAGTTGTCTCATTCATTAAGCAGATGGTTGGAGTCCTGGGGTTGTGATTGATTGGTGATGAATGTATGTCCATAAAAATTACCTATTTTGTTCATGGCACGACAACCGATAACGAGAAAGGGATTTCGTCCGGCTGGTTTGATGTCGGGCTTTCTGAATTGGGAGTAAAACAATCAATTGAGCTGAAAGACCAGATTAAAGGAAGAAAATTTGATGTCGTGTTTTGTTCTGACTTAAGACGTGCGGCTGATTCCGGAAAACTCACCTTTGGGGGAATGGTACCGATAATTCCAGACGCGCGATTGCGGGAATGCAACTATGGCACATACAATGCCCAGCCATCGGGCATTGTTGAGCCGATGCAAGAAAAAATGATAATGGAGAGATTTACCGAGGGCGAGAGTTATGAGGATGTAAAAGCGAGGATCAATGATTTTCTCGGCTTCTTAAAACAGAACTACGACGGCAAAAGTATTGCCATAGTCGCGCACAAAGCCCCGCAGCTCGCGCTTGACGTTTTGCTCAAAAACAAGACATGGGAAGAAGCGTTCACGGAGGACTGGCGCAAAACAAAAGCATGGAAACCAGGTTGGGAGTACGAAATGAAATAACTACGACAGCAACCTAAAAAGCCGCCGTTGCGGGCGGCTTTTTAGGTGTGGACCGAGGGGGAGTCGAACCCCTAAAGCAAAGTGACGAGTTTGCTCCCGATGCCGATCGGACTCGGCCCTCGTATCCGCGCATGCATAATACCATAGCATCGGGACAAAAAGAAAAGCCCCTTGCGGGGCTCTTCGGGGAATCAACCGGTACCGATCATAGCAAACTCGTCATCTGTCTGAAGTATACTCTTTGCATTAGGATTGTCAATATCAATGCTGTGGATAACTAAAAATCACGTATCATAATTCCTTAACCGCGTCCGCGCACGCGGTCTGATCTTTTATCCGCAATGTGCAATCGTTGAGAATTTTCTCTTTCGGTTTTTCGTACGTCGTATGTAGATACCGGGCGCTTGCGCTGGCGCAGTAGGCGCGGTCGGATTCATTGGCGAATGATTGGCAGAAAGGAAACGCGTATGTGCCGTCCCATGTGTTGTCCATAAGCGCGTAGATGACGCCGCGGATGCAGGACTGGCGTTCGGCATCGATTTGGCCGAGCTCGCATTTCTGGGCGGTGAGGCGCGGGCCTTTGATGCGCGCGTCGTTGGAGAGATCCCGGCCGATGGACTGGATGCAGGAGAGCGCATACGCGCCCGCTTTGCGGCATTCGGTGAACAGTCCTACGGTGTTGAGGCCCATAGTGGTCATGCGCGTGGTCTGCATAACATAACAGTCGCTTCTATACTGCTCGCCGAGCTTGTCGCACGGGTAGTGGTAATCGGTTGGGCTCACGTCGCTTTGGGTCGGATCGGACGGGAACAAATTTTCCATGAACACGCCGCCCCAGCAGGAACTCCGATCCCATGTGGTGCCAAGCTTGTCGCACGTATGCAATGTTTTTTCCAGCTGGTACTCGAGCGAGAAAATGAGCGCGTGGCCGAGTCCATGCAAACATTGGAAGCGGAATCGGCCTGGCTGGTCGGCCGGACACGCGGTAGTTGTCTTTGCCTCAAGCTCCTCGTCGCTGATATGTTTTTCCGTGCCGTCGTCTGCTTGGCTGCCGCGGATGAAGCGCTCCATGGCGCCGTGGTAACAGCCGGAGTGGCATGTCTGGTCGCATGCGGCAAACGAGTCGTGCACGGTGTGTAATTTCGCAAACGTCTCCCGACCGATGGCATGCACAACCGGATGGCACGCGTAGCGCAGCTGTGGATCAGCATCTTCATAATGCGCCACGATCTTGAGCGCATCCGCGGTCGTGTTTGTTTTGAGAAACGCATGAAAGAGCGCATCATAGCACATGCCGATTTGCTGTACCGGTTTGACCATGCACGCTTTGATGTCTGACAACGAGATAATGGCCTGGGATTGGTCAGCTTTTTTTTGATTCGCCGTCTCGTTTTTCGGGGGATTCCGTCCGTGATAGTCCCGATTTTGCCGGGATGAGGGCGGAACATTGGTTTCCATGTCTGACAAAAATGGCGGAGCAACAGCTTCCTGAATCGCTGACGTTGCCAGGCGGGTTGGCGGCGCCTCTTCACGTTTGGGCCCGGGGCGCAGGTATGCCAAGAGCAAAATACCCGCGAGCGCGAGTACGATGCTAAAAAATATCATGCGATTTTTCCCAAACGAGAACATAACCAGAGTAAATTTTAAATTTCGGGCTGCCGGGAATCGAACCCGGGCTGCAAGACCCCCAGCCTCGCGTACTGCCATTATACTACAGCCCGCCTTCGTCCCGACCTGTCGGGGCTTCGGCGTGGCAAGGCCCGCTGATGCCCACGAAGGAGCGTTTATAGCATATCTATAACTTCTCGTACTGTTTCGCCAACTCCACGATGAATCGCACGCCGACGCCGGAGGCCCCTTTGGCAAGCATGTCGGATTCGATCGTGGTCATGCGCGGGGCGATATCCACGTGGGCAAATCTCGTGCCTTCGGCGAACTGCTCAAGGAATTTCGCGCCGTGAATGGCGCCGCCAACACGACTATTCCCGGCGCTATCATTGGCAATATCGCCGAACGATCCTTTAATCTCGGGCAAGTACTCGTCCCATAACGGCATGGGCCAAACATAATCGCCTGATGCATTGCCGATATCAACAAGCCGTTGTTGCAATTTTTCGTCCTGTGTGAAAATCGCGGAGCAGTGGTTGCCTAGCGCCACATGAGCCGCTCCGGTCAGCGTTGCGAAGTCGATGAGTAATCCGGGCTTGTATTTTTTTGCGCCGTAGCTCAACGCGTCCGCAAGGATGACACGGCCTTCGGCGTCGGTGTTCAAGATCTCGATCACTTTTCCCGAGTGGGTTTTGAGCAAGTCCCCGGGGCGGTAGCTCGATCCGGACGGCATATTTTCGACCGCGGGGATGATACCGATCACGTTGACTGCAAGATTGAGACGGCTGATCGCGGCAATGCCGTGGATGACCGCGCCGCCGCCGGACATGTCCATGTGCATCTCGTACATGTGCGGGTGGGGTTTTACATTGAGCCCGCCCGAGTCGAACGTGACGCCCTTGCCCGCGATCACGAGCGGTTTCTGGTTTTTCGGTCCCGCGAGATATTCAAGAATGATCAATTTGGGTTTTTCATCCGACCCGGCTGCAACGCCCAAAATACCGCCCATGCGCAAACGCTTCATTTCCTTCTCTTCCATCACGCGCACCCGGATTTTTTTATTGGCCGATGCGTCCCGCGCCGCTTTCGCAAGCACTGCTGGCGTCATATCGCCGCCCGGAGTGTTGGCAAGATAACGGCACGCATTTACTTCCTTTCCGATGATCACGCCTGCACGAATGCCTGTCCCCATTTCAGCCAGGTCTTTTTTGTCTGCGGCAAGATATATTGTTTTTACTTCCGGCCACCCGTCTTTTGGTTTTTGCCTATATTGATTGAACTCAAAATCCGCCATCAGCGCGTTCATGGCAAAATGCGCCGCATCATCTTTGATGTTTGAAGAGTTTCGACGTGCGTCGGAAGGGCCGCGGAAAAGTATGGTGGCGAACTCATCAATCCGCTCTCCTTTGGCATACCGCACAAAATTCCGCGCAAGAACCTGTGTCCGCCGGACATTCCATTTCGCTTTTTCCCCAAGCCCGAACAGCCGCACCCGCCTGATGCTCCCGCTCGGAAACCACACTGATTTCGTCTCACCCTCCTCAGCCTTAAATTCCTCTTTAGCAAGTTTCGCGACCGTAGTTTTAACCGTGGCGGGCAGATGCAAAAAAATCTCCTGCCCGGCAAGATTTTCTTTCTTGAAAAGCGGAACGAATATATTTTTTTTCCGCACCGCGTCTTGGTACGAAAGGGGGATGATCTTCATATCTCTGAATGTAGCATAAAAGATGAGAAAAAGGAAGAACAAAAAATCCCATCCCGGGGATGGGATTAAAGGATTATGAGCCGGCGATTTTCGCAGAAGAGTTAAAAGATCAGTTCCTGTTTCTCTGTAGAGAAGTAGTGCCTCTCAACTTGCATTCCCGAAAAGTATTTTTTAAGAAACGTTTCGGCAAGCAAAAGTTCTTCCTCGTGCAAGTCTTGCTGAACAGAGGGAGCATCTTCTGACCAGTTGGTTTTGAGGTTCGCATACATTCTGCAGTACGAGTGATTGACTAGGAGGATCGTATCAAAATAATATACAGACCGCGCTTTACGGATTTTGTTGGTTATAGACCAACGCATTATTGGATTTCTAACAATATCCAATAGCGAATAACATGGTCTCGCAAGATAATACACGCCACCTGGCTCCGGGACATAGAAGTAGTTTTCTTGTCCACCAAAACGCTCGTTAAATATTGTTTCTAGTTTCCGGACCTCCGGATCGAAACATCCTATAACATAGGCGGCTTTATGTTTCTGAGTAGCCATGTGTTCTCTCCTTTTTATTCAAAAATAAAAGTACTGCTGTACGGTAGCAGTATCATAAGATGACTATTTTGTCCACGGCATTCACGCTCGTGCGCGGGAGCGGGTTTTGAGGCATTTGGCGCACATTTTGGCGCGGGCGCCGCTGTCAAGACGGCCCCACTGGAGATTGGGGTGTTTGCGAACCGATGCGGTAGGGTTATAATGGCTGCGGAGGAACGAGCGCTTGCCGCCCTTGACTGATCCTTTGCCGCAGATGGTGCAGATGTTCATAACAATAATGCGAATCTACAAATATATGCGAATGACGCGAATACATTTCAGGCATTTGCGGTATTCGCGTGGAAATTCGTAATATTCGCATTATACTTTATTTCCATGAATAATGCAATCCAGCCCATTTTTGAGATTCTCATAATCGTATTTTCGGTGGTCATCCATGAGGTGGCGCACGGCTACGCGGCATTATGGTTGGGAGACCGCACCGCAAAGTACGCAGGACGCTTGACGCTGAATCCGATCAGCCATCTTGACCCGTTCGGCTCCGTTCTGCTGCCCGCGATTCTCGCGTTTCTCCATCTGCCCATCATCGGCTGGGCAAAACCGGTGCCTTACAATCCGTATAATTTGAAAAACCAAAAATGGGGACCGGCCATCGTGGGAGCCGCAGGGCCTGCGGCGAATCTTTCCCTCGCGCTTGCCTTCGGTCTGTTTGTCCGCTTCGTACCCGCGCTCCAAAACGATTTTGCCGGAACATTCTTTTTCAACTTCCTCACTATTGCAAGCACCATCGCCCTGCTCAACCTCATGCTCGCCCTTTTCAATCTCGTCCCCATCCCGCCGCTCGACGGCTCCAAAGTCCTTTTTGCCCTGCTCCCGTACCAATGGCACGGGGTGGAAAATTTTCTCACCCAGTACGGATTTTTCCTGCTCCTATTCTTCATCTTCTTTTTCTCCGACCTGCTCTTCCCGATCGTATTGTTTCTCTTCCACCTGATCACCGGCAGCGCCCCGATTTTTTGAAAGGTGTGTCTTACCAAAAATTTATACCTATCGGATAATACTTTTGGTAGGTTATGTTGCATAGAATCTTTTTATGTGCGTTTTTGTTGACGAAAAATAGAATATTTGCTATTCTTTTCCCATTGTTTATCTTAAAGTAATGTCCACCATTCACCAGCTGATCAAGCGCGGCAGGATTGTCCGCAAATATAAGACAAAGGCGCCTGCTCTTGCGCGGGGGTTTAACGTGCTCAAAAACCGGCCGGTGCTGTATGCGTCGCCCTTTAAGCGGGGCGTGTGCGTGAAAGTAACGACCATGACGCCCAAAAAGCCGAACTCCGCCTTGCGAAAGGTGGCGCGCGTGCGGCTGACCAACGGCATGGAGGTGACGGCGTACATTCCTGGGGAGGGGCACAATTTGCAGGAGCACTCGGTGGTCATGATCCGCGGCGGGCGCGTCAAAGACCTGCCGGGCGTGCGCTATCACATCGTGCGCGGCGTGCTCGATACCCAGGGAGTGGAGGGTAGGAAACAACAGAGGAGTAAGTACGGCGCGAAGAGACCGAAAGCAAAGTAAGTGAGGGGTCGGGGAGTTTTCACACCCCCAACACAGCTGATTTAACCTCCCATGTTGACCTTTGTTGTTTCCATGCCGTCCACTGCGCCATCTGTACCGCAATGCCCATGGCGGCAAAAGACCATCGGTT